>JAISQS010000712.1 GCA_031274045.1 Planctomycetaceae bacterium
CTCGTGTGTGGGAACATCATTTTCTACCGAGCGATGCAAACCTACGGCTTGCAAAACTAGGATATTACATGGCTACTAAGGTTGTTTTTGTAAGAAAATCAGGTCGTAAATAAGGTTTGTTTTACTACAGCGTTGAGACATTTCACTGATATATTACAAATGGCTCTTTTACACTTTTTTGTTGGCACACTAACATAAAATAATAAAAGAGTTTTTTGCCAAACTGAACCGTAACAGGTAACCAAGTTCCCCCTCCCCCAAAAATAATTACCGAACACACGAAGCCCCTCCGCTCGCGCCCTTATCCCTTATTGTTTGATCGTGGAGTGATCGTGAACTTTATCCGTAACAAATAAGGGGATAAGGGCGCGTGCGGGGTGGCTTCGTTGGTTATTAAGGGAGGGGGAAACTGGTAACATGTTGCGAATTGGTTTGAGTAATTTTGATTGGTTTTTTTATGTAATGCAAGGCGATAATTTATCGTAACAAGCTTTTATGTCTTATTTTAACACGTCAATAAGAAACGATAAAAGAGCCAAGATTAAGAAACTATAAAGATTAAAAACTTTAACGATTAAAAACTGATTTTTGAAATCGAATTATTGTAACAGAAATGAAATTTAAACTTAAAATATGGCGTCAAAAAAATGCTAAAGCTAAGGGACATTTCGCGGAATTTGACATAGATAATATTTCACCTGACACGTCGTTCCTTGAGATGCTTGACATTTTGAACAACAAGTTAATCAGCGAAGGCAAAGAACCGATAGCTTTCGATCATGATTGCCGTGAAGGAATTTGCGGGATGTGTTCGTTATATATCAACGGCAGGGCGCATGGACCTGACGAAGATATTACGACTTGCCAGTTGCACATGCGCAAGTTTAAGGATGGCGATTTGATTACGGTTGAGCCTTGGCGTTCGGCGGCGTTTCCGGTTGTTAAGGATTTGGTTGTCAATCGTCGTGCGTTTGATCAGATATTGCAGGCGGGTGGTTTTGTGTCGGTCAACACAGGCGGCGTTCCTGACGGCAACGCGATTCCGATTGCCAAATCCGACGCGGACGAATCGATGGACGCTTCGGCGTGTATTGGTTGCGGTGCGTGTGTGGCTACGTGTAAGAATGGTTCGGCGATGTTGTTTGTTGCGGCGCGGGTATCGGCGTTGGCGAAGTTGCCGCAGGGTAGAGTCGAGGCTGCTCAACGGGCAAAAGCAATGGTTGCCAAAATGGACGAACTCGGATTTGGAAGTTGCACAAACACGCAGGCTTGCCAAGCCGAATGCCCCAAAGGAATCTCAATCGCACACATCGCCAGACTAAACCGCGAATTCCTTTGCGCAAAATTAAAAGACTAAGACTCTTTCAAACTGCTCGCAATGACACTTTCGTTAATGTTAATGTTCACAAGCTCTGTGTTCGCTGACATTGGGTTAGTTTTGTCGGCTGCGCTGGGTAATAATTTAATAATTTGTCGTAAGACTCTTCTATATATCTTGCGTTATGGATGGCGTAAAAATATAAAAGAGTCAAATAAAAAATAAAAATTTAAATCGTAACCTATTAAAAAATAATATAGGATTAACTAGGTCAAATATATGAGTTGGATAAATGAACTTTTGGTTGGTAGTAGTGTTGGTCATATCGTTTTGGTGTTTTCTTTTGTTATTGCGATGGGTGTGGCGTTGGGTCGGATTAAGATATTTGGTATTTCGTTGGGGATGACGTTTGTTTTGTTTGTTGGGATTGCGGTGAGTCATTTTGGTATGTTGTATCCTGACTTATTGTATCTTGACAAGGAGAAGGGTGTCAGGCATTTTGTTGATCCTGAGGTTTTGCATTTTGTCAGGGAGTTTGGTTTGATTCTTTTTGTCTATGCGGTTGGTTTGCAAGTTGGCCCTGGATTTTTTAATGCTTTTAAGACGGGTGGTTTGAAACTTAATTTGCTTGCTGTTGCGATTGTTTTGCTTGGGGTGGTGACTACGTTGATAATTCATTATGTTTCGGGTATTGAGATACCGATTATGGTGGGCATTCTTTCAGGCGCGATAACCAACACACCGGGTTTAGGCGCGGCACAAAACGCTTATGCTAGTATGGGTCATGATGCGGGTATTCTTGGGACGGCTTATGCAATGGCTTATCCGTTGGGGGTGGTTGGTATTATCTCATCGATAATTGCGATTCGTATAATTTTTCGGGTGGATGTTGACAAAGAGAATGAGTTGCTTTTGAAAGCCGCGAAGAGCGAGAGACTATCGGCAACAACTGGTGCTGCAAAACATGTTGATGATGAGCCGCATTTGATACCGATATTTGTTGGAATACTTTTGGGAGTGGTGTTGGGGAGTATTCCTGTTTTTATTCCGGGCGTGCCTCAACCTGTCAAGCTTGGTTTGGCTGGTGGGCCGTTGGTTGTTGCGATATTGATGGGTGCGTTTGGACCGGCGATAAGGTTTCCGACTCGTATTACTACTAGTGCGGTTTTGATGTTGCGTGAGGTTGGGATTTGTCTGTTTTTGGCTTGTGTTGGTTTGATTGCCGGAGAGAGATTTGTTGAGACGATTGTCAGCGGCAACGGTTTGCTTTGGGTTGGTCTTGGGGTGATTATTACGTTGGTGCCTTTATTGATTGTTGGGTCGTTGGCTTATGCGGTGTTTAAGGTGGACTATTTTATTCTTATGGGGATGCTTGCAGGCAGTACAACTGACCCGCCGGCTCTTTCGTATTCGGTAGGTGCGGCGGGCAACAATAAACCCTCCATCGGCTACGCAACTGTTTATCCGTTGACAATGTTTTTACGAATCATGACTGCGCAATTGTTGATCTTGTTATTCGCGTGATGTTCTTTTGAGTCAAAGAGCGTGAAATTATTGATCAAAATAGCGTGAAATTATTGATCAAAAGAACGTGAAATTATTGGGTCAAAGAACGTGAAATTATTTGGTGGAATAGCTCACTGGAAGTTAAAATTCTGCTGATTATTTCGGATTTTGTGGAGATTTACATTTGACGGTAAACTTCCGATTTATCATGTCTCTGAAAGGGTCAAACTATCGCAGTGTAGCGTAACTCCGTACGAAAGAGATTCACCACGAACCCCGCTCGGTGCAACGCCCCAATAATATCAACAATAATTTAGTAGTGAGTTTTCTGTCGTTAGCGAAGGGGGCTTGCCCCCGACGAAATGGGGCGTGAAACGTGTTGATATTCCAAACCGTCACCCGTCGGCGTAGCCGACAATTGTCGCGAAGCGGCGCGGACTGGAACGCGGGCATCCCGCCTCGTTATACCACACTTTTTTTTGACTGTATTTTTATGTTGAAGTCACGAATTGCTGCATTTGCGTGTTCGGTTTGGACTAGGACAACACCGGATGTGTTGAATTATAATAACCCCATGTGAAACACGGGGTACGCGATGCAAACTCATACGAACCCCGTAGGGGTTCAACTATACCGATTGATTTTAATGCACGCACAAGTAATGACTTAATGCGTGTGATTCTCGCCCAAAAAATTGCATGTTGGAGTTGAACCCCTACGGGGTTCGTTCCTCACTTACGCACTTACCCTGTGCCGCGATCCGCTTGCACGGGGTTATTAAAATTCAACACCTCCGGTGTTGTTCATATCCTAGCCGAACACATAAAACCAATTGATTTGATGCACCAACGCCAAAAAAAGATGTGGTATAACGGGGGCATCGCCCCGTGAATCGGAATCGCAATATAATCTAGCCCTGTAAGGGCGCAAGCCGTTAGACGCTTCTTTGCTTTCGCCCTTACAGGGCTAAAATTTTATTATCATCAATTCACGGGGCGATGCCCCGTGCTAATGTAGAGACGCAATGCATTGCGTCTCTACTTTCAGGGCGTGAAATCAATAAATTCATGCACCACAAAAAATGAAATCGGTTAAATTACAGTAATGTTCACTGCCTAATGCCTTCCTGCATAACGCCTCACCTGTCTAACGTCATTTTTATGACCGCCGGAAGTATATTAACAGTTTTTTGAGGTGAATTATGGGAAATGAATTTGACAAAAGTAATTTATTGGGAGTCAAGAAGCGTTCGTGGTTTTCGCGGCGGCTGTTGTTTGTTTTGGTGTTTTTTCTTGTTTTTTGTGTGGTGTCGTTTTATTTTTGTTTTGTGCCGTCGCGTCTTGTTATATCTCCGGAGACAACATTTGTGACGGAGTATTTGACACCGGAGGGGTTGCCGGATTATTTGGCGGCTTATTTGAAAATGAATAACGCACAATTACAAAAGCCAGAAGACAACGGTTATCGTTTAGTTCTTGAAGCGTTTGGTCCGTATAGTTTCGATTGGTTTGGAATGATGAAAAAGATTGCGTGGGAAGATTTACCGACCAGTCAATACGGAGAATGGTACCAAGATAAGTGGATTCCTCTTTGTGAAGTGATGTCAATTGATCCTACCCAAAAGCCTAAAAAATACACGTCAATTGAGGAATTTTATTATGTAGTTGACGGGGAGTCCGAACAAGACAAACAGGCAAAACATGATAAATCACAAAAGCTGGAAGAATTGAAATCTAAACTATGGAGAGCTGAAGGCTATCCTGAATTTGCCGAATTGCTTGACAAGTCGGCGGAGGCTCTTGACCTTTTTTCTTTTGCCGCAAAAAAACCTGTATGGGCTTATTATCGACCGCATGCATACAGCTTAAAACAAAATTTAAAAATCGGCATGAATCCAATGGTGCTAGAACATTCAGATTTGTCGACATTACGCATGGTTTGCGACGACTTAGCAATTCGTATAAGTAGACGGCTTGGTGAAAACGATGCTGCTGGTGCGTTAGATGATGTCTTAACAATTTTGCGTATTGCCCGACATTGCAAAAATCGTTATACGAATGCCGAGCATCGTGTGGCTTTTTACATGGAAACTGTCGGGATGAAGTCGCTACAAATGATTTTAACTTACGGTAATCTAAAATCCGATCAAATACATCAATTAATAAAAGAATTTGATTCGCTTCCTAAGCACGAAGACTCATTTGAAAAATTTGTTCAATTTGAGAAATTGGTATATCTCGAAGCAATCTTGATTCAGCCGCGTAAATTTTCTTTTTTGAAAGGTAATATGGCTTACTCGGATATTGCGGATAATTGTAGAAAGCAATCAATGTACCAATCGTATACCAAAATATTGCAGGAGTTGCCGGTCGATTTCAACTATGCGGCAAAGCGTGGTTTGTTCCGATGGCGTTCATTGGAATCAGCTGCCAAAGAAAGAGATATTCGGAAACGTTGGAAATTTGTAGAAAAATATTGCGATGAAGCGTTAGTTATGTGCAATCAAATGTACGATTTACAAGTAATTTCGTTAACACCGCTCATACGCATTCGTTCGCAGGTATTCGCCGACATAGTTTTTAACAAATACTGCTACGCATATTATTTCTTATCTTACACGACGTGGGAAAAGAAAATCGTAACAATGCATAATCTGTTTTACGTTTCGTCCGCTTTGGAATTATATCAACATGATAACGGCAACTACCCCGATTCGCTTGACGCAATTGTACCGAAATATTTGGGCGAGATTCCAATTGACCCATTTAGCATCGACAACAAATTTACGTACAAAAAAACCGATACAGGATACATTCTCTACTCGTTCGGAACAGATAAGAAAGACGACGGCGGGGATGAAAAAGAAGGATACGGCGACATCGTAGTGGAGCGCAAAAGATGATGTCATTTTTTATACGCCGCGCAACAACAACCGACTGGAATGCAGGCAGGGCGGACGCGTGTTAATTGTGTATACCGGTAATGAATTGTATTAGGAAGTTGAAGTCCCATGCGCAGGATTTTTGTTTTAGTTTGATGCTTGTTTTTTCGGGGTGTTGTTTTATTAGGCTTATGGCGACGCGGTTTAGCCATGAGAGGTTTTCGGCGAGGTTGCGGTTTCGGACTTGGCTTTCGTCTTGGGTGATGGATTGGTGTTACTTTGGGTTGGGGTCTTTGTGCTTGTGCTTTGGTTAGTGTTTGCGCTTTGGTTTGCGGACATATCTATATCCTCCATGCTAAATTTTTTAAACGTGCCTGCGGAGTGCCTTATCGACAACAATAAAACAAATTAACCCCGCAATACCACACAAAAAAAGATTATAACACAAATAAAAAAATGCGCAAATTTACCCATCCTACCAAACAAAATACTTAACTTGCCCAAAATACCCATCATGGCGAGTTAGCCCTGCGTTGGAACTCGACCCGAATTATCAACCGACAACCGTGAATACAGACGGTTGGGATGCCACACAAGCAGCGTGGAAATTCTTGTTCCCGACAATTGTGCTTATTCGTTGTTTTTTGCATGCGTGGTTGCGGATACGAGACAGGAGCAAGAATTTGAAGGAGATGTTTTTTGAAATCGGCAAGCGAGTATGGAGTGTTTATGGTTGCCA
>JAISQS010000718.1 GCA_031274045.1 Planctomycetaceae bacterium
CGCTCATCCATCTCAAATAGCGCAACGAAAATAGAATGGTCTTCAAATCCTAATGCAGTCGATGATTGTTTTTTTGGAATATGGTATTCACAAAACTCGCCGGTAGATATAAGTCGGCAACCGGATAACATCATTTGGTATCAACTATCTCAAACAGAATATCAAACAACTCTCAACCAAAATGCTCCAACACACATAGCAATAGCCGTAATAAGACCAGGCAACGAAGCCGAAATCGGAATTGCACAAGAATTATTTCTGGATTGGAACACAACTTTGCCAAAGGCTCCGCACAATGTCGTTATTACAAATAAATAAAATTTGTGAATGACATTTTCTCGCCAAATCTCAACGATTTGTCATATATTCTTGAATTATTCAACTATTTTCTGGATTATGGCAATTTATGGCTTGCTATGAATTTGATTGTATGGCTATATGTTCGCGACGTTGGGCAATGGTGCCTGGCGATAACAAAAACCATTTAATTTGAAAGGGCAAAACATGAAAGCCAATAGAATTGAAGAGTCGAAAATTTACGAACTCAAAATCGGAAAAAACACAACATTAGTCAAAGTTGTGAGTATTGAACGCCGTGTCAACGGCTCACTTGTTTTTGTGTGCAAAAACACAAACACGGATAAATTGCTCACCGTCGCAGACGCAGATCGATTTGTCAAAATCATCAAAACAAATGATGATAACAAATCAAACACTTCAGCAACGAGCCGCAAAAAAGAACACATTAACGACGACGGAACAATGTCCGGAATCAATGCCGCACATCGTGTTTTGATTGAGGCGGGCAAGCCATTGAACGCTCGTGAAATCTATGAGACCGCAGTTGAACGCGGATATTGTAAGCTCAACGGGGCAACTCCAATCCTCACAATCTCCGCCGTAATACAACTCGATATCAAAAAACACGGCAGCAATTCACGCTTCAAAAAAGCCGGTCGCGGCTTATTTGCTGCACAATAAAAAAACGTAAACATCGGACAAGCCCAAAAACTTGTCCGATGTTGAAACAACAAATAAAAAACTTTAACCAAATAAAAAATTATGAACATAACAATCAGAGAATTTTTAGACCAATACAAACTCAGTCAAAACAACAATGATAAATTTGAACATCTAATAAACGATGTCTGGTGCGACTGGTTTTGCGATGATTCAAAATTACCAAAGAAGACCGTAAAACTCATAAAATACCTGAAATCACTCATCACAAGCAAAAAAATCAACATCAATACGATGTATGTTTTTTTCAAGAACAACTGTCCGCTTGATGGTTCGCTTTATGATGATTTCAGAATTTGTGATATCGAAACCGGCAATGTGATTTATACAATCACACCGCGTAACGGTCACAGATCGATTCGTGGACAATCAACCGTATGGGGATGCGATAACGACTTCAAAGAAGCCATCGTAACCGGAACATGGAACGATGTAAAAAGATTTTTTGATGTCAAAATCAAAACGAAAAATGTGGTGAAACGAAAACCAAGAGCGAAATTGATCGGTGCAGACTCAAATATTTTTAATTTGATTTCAATTGCATCAGACGCACTCAAATCAAATCAACAAGATGATGATGCCAAAGAAATGATAACCAACGCAACAAAGGCTAAATCGTTTGATGAGGCACTTGCGATTATAATGGAGTACGTTGATGTTCGCTAAAAATAAGCGTTAGACAACGATATTGATGTTTGAACGAAGATTGCCCCACGTCGCGCACGTTGCAACGTGGGGCAATCTCTCGTTCATATTGATACACATTAAATCGATACGCTTATTTAGCGCAACGTAAATTTACCGCGTTCTGCTTTTTTGAAACTTGACTTGTCTTCGTTCAATTTTATATCGCGTGATAATGCCGCATGGAGCGTCGCGTGTGGAGTTGCGGCATCGGATACCCAATAACACTTCTCCCGCGCAACCTCGACAATCTCACGTGTCGTCATCGGTACTTCATTCTCGCAAAGAACACGACTCGCCGCATCAAGAATGTTCATTCTCGCTACAACAAAAACCTCACGCGGCGAACTACGCTTGTAGCGTTTGACAGAATTTGAACGACTCAAATTGTTCAAGGACTGCTCGTTTTGCGTAACCGTTTCATTTACGTTGCGCAAAATAATTCCTTGAACTGACGAACGGTGATTTGGAATTACGCCTTGTGCAATTGCGCGAACTTCGTCTGAATCGAGAATGCGAATCAATTGCGTATCGCCTCTGACTTGAACAATCCTGCCGTGAGTCAATACACGTGCAAACCAACCACCATTCGGATTGAACTTCTCAATACGAATCGGAAGAACTTTCTTATGAAATTGTGCCAAATAACATTGACCAAGTTTTATTTGTGTACTCATTTTTATTGTTTTGTTAATTGCAACTCAACGAAATTGTCGTTGAGATGCCTGATAAAAATATAGCCATATTGATTTCAATATGAACTAGTTACATTTACATTACCATACATACAAACCAATGCAAGATATGACAAAAATTAAACACGAACAGATTCTTTTGACTTCATCACAAACAGCATCAATCATCGGTGTCTCGCTAAAAACATGGCGAACTTGGGATCAACTTGGAAAAATCCCAAAGCCAATTTTAATCGGACGAAAATTGTTTTGGCGAAAAGATGAATTGATCGACTGGATTGAAAATGATTGCCCCAAAAGAGACGAATGGATTTATCGTACAAAAAAAACTTCTTGACAATCTTTTGAAATATTTTAACGCATAGCTTGCAATTCATATTTTTTTGAGGCTTCATGTAAGTACAACATGCGTTGCTTTTTCAAGGCAGATCAAATTAGTCAAAACAAATTCAAAAAAGAAAGGAAAATTAAAATGGCAAACATTTACAAACCGGTCGTAATAAAAATTGACAAGAACACCGGCGAAAAGATTAAGTCAAAAACAAAAAAGTGGTACGGTCGTTATCGCGATGAGAATAGAGTTGAGCGTCGTGTGCCGCTTTCGGAAAACAAGACAGTTGCTCTACAAATGTTGGCAGATATTGTCAAACGAATTGAACAAATCAAATCGGGATTAGTTTACTCTGCTGAATTCGAAATGAAAAAACCGATCAGCGAACATCTCGCCGATTACGAGAAACATTTGAAATCAAAAAACAATACACCGCGACACATTCACGATAGTATCTCAAAAATTCAACGTTGTATCGAGTCATGCCATTGGAAAAATCCGGCGCAAATTAGTGCGAGTGATGTTGAATCGTTTCTTGTCGATTTGCGCAACGAATATGGTTGCAGCGTTGAGACGAGTAATCATTATCTTCGGGCAATTAAAGCGTTCTGCCGATGGATGTATTTGAACAAGCGTATCATCGAACATCCACTTTTATCATTGACGAATCTCAATAGTCGCGTTGACCGCAGACATGATCGGCGGGCGTTGAG
>JAISQS010000051.1 GCA_031274045.1 Planctomycetaceae bacterium
CGCCTGGCAGTCGGTTGCCCACCTTACGGTGATCGCCCGGCAGTCGGTTGCCTACCTTACGTTTGCCGACATGTTTTGGCGTTCAGTTCAAACTTGTTCGGTTCTATTACGCACAGAGGCGGGCGGGACGCCCGCGTTCCAGTCCCTCGCCGCTTCGCGGCAATTGTCGGCTGTGCCGACATTGGCGTGTTGGTTTTGCCGATGCGTTTCACGCCCCAACTGTCGGCGAGTACGCCGACGCAACCGCCTGGCAGTCGGTTGCCCACCTTACGGTGATCGCCCAGCAGTCGGTTGCCCACCTTACGGTGATCGCCTGGCAGTCGGTTGCCTATCGTGTCTTGTTGTCTATTTTGTTTGGTAGTTCATTATTTTTATGTTTCTTATTGAGCCTTTTAGTTGGTAGGATTCTTTTTTGTCTGCGCTGTAATTGCCGATGACTAGTTCACCTTTCCATTGGCGTATTTTATTTGTGTTTGCGGGGCGTTCGGCGGTAACTTTGCCGTCTTGGATTATTCGCATCGTTTCGCCGTCATATTGACAAACCAAATGCGTCCATTGTCCAAGAACTATCTCGCCGCCGTCACAATCATTGCCCGACACATGCCAACGAATCTTGCCGTTGAGCCATTGCACAAACCAACCCGACTCATTCCATTTGCCAAAACTCACAAAAACCGGCATCAAAGATTGCTCATCAACCTTCACCCAAAAATCGACAGTAATACTTTTCCGGCAATTGTAGTCATCACGATTTTGGAAAACGAGTTGACCGTTACGCGGAATCGTCAGCGCATTCGCCGCCAACTTCGCCTCACCCTGCAACTTGCCAGTAACAGTCCCGCCATCCAATAACTTCGCAACCAAATCATCACCCAACACCGCATCAAAAACAACTCCACGCGGCTCCGATTTGCCAACCTCACGAACACTTTTTGAATACTCACCAAATTCACCGCGACGCGAAACCGGACGAATTCTGTAATTGTAAACCTTGCCGGACTCAACAGAAAAATCATCAAACGAAATCCCAAATATCGGCTTGCCCGTCAACTTCACCCAAACAACATCATCACCCGCGCCACCCACAGCTTCACCAACTCCAGCAGACAATTTGCCAACTACAGACTCACTCCGCTCAACATCAAAAGAAACAGGAACACTCAAATTGTCCATATCAACATTCCAGTAAAGTTTAATCAAACCAAATAGACTCTCCGCACGTAAATCATTGATTTTGACTTGCTGCGTATTTTGCGCAACGTTTATTTCGGTTACTATCGGTTGACTTTTTTTGCTCCCATTTGCAAGAACCAATTTATACTGATTCTGTCCGATTTCCGCGTCCAAATCTGTCCATTGGAATGATGTCGTTTGCGCTATCAATTTATCGTTTCGATAAATGTTGAAGTTTAATCCATACGTTTCTGCGGAACGTTCCCATTGCAACTGCACGGCGGAATCCGGTTTTACTTCTGCGGTGAATTTTATCGGTTTTCTCGGCAAAGGAGTCGGCACAATTTGTCGAAATTGTCCGGCAACCGACACCGCACGCGGCATGTCAATTCTCGGATTACTCAAAATTTCATATCTCGCGGCATTGATCAATCTCAACATTTTTTGGTAATAACGATCATCCGTCGACCTGAACGAAACAACCGCCTCACCGCTCTTGTCCCAATTCCGCCAAGCCTGTCTCGGAAACCAATTCACTTCTCTTACCGCGTGTTGATACGATGCGTTCGTTACCATTCGCAGACGTTGGAATTTTTGATCGACCTTGTCTGCGCGGCAAAAACCTAGACCGAATCCGTTGTGTTGGTCTGTTTGTTGAGCGTCTTTTTGTGCGGCTTTGTTGTCTGTTGTGTTGTTGTCTGTATTTGTTGTTTTGGGCAACGGCGCGCGGAGTATTCGACTCCATTCAGGTCTCTCAAGATTTATCCAATCCGCCTCAAAACGCGCGACATTGCCATTATTATCCGCATGACAACTCACACAACCAGCCTCATTCATAACACCAATCAAATCCGATTTGAGCTTTTGCCATCTTGGTATTGTGTAACCATTTTTTGTGTAATTCCACGTTCCATGATACAAACCATTCGAGTCTATCCACGCCAGAATCAACTCCCGCTCTGCTTTGGTCATTGACGTAATGCGTTCTTTGTGACCCGATATTAACACGTCCGCCAACGGTGCTTTGCCCGAACCGTGTGCATACGCGCCGAAAATTTGCGCAGACCAATGAGCCGTCCCATTCATACAATCAATCCCGCCAATCAACGGCGACGTAAAAATTACTTCACGCCGACTCACCAAATTTTCATAACTGTTATTGAAATATTCCGTCCAACCTCCAGTCAAATCAAGTCCCGACGCGACACCATCATCGCCGCCATGACATTTGACACAATGCTTATTCAAAATCGGTTGTACCATTGTTGGATAATCGACTGGTCCGCTTCCCCACGATTCCGGTTGCATGCGGCGTACTTCGCCGGTTTTGCTGCGGATAGTATTCGTTGACGGCGTGTATTCATGGCAACCAACACACGATCTTGTCACGCCCGGCGCAGCTTGAATAAACGTTCTCATGCTACGGACAAGTTTGTAATCTTTGTCAAGAAGTTGGAAGTAAACCGCCTTGCCCGACGGCACCACAAAAAACGCCGAACCATCATCCTCAACCGGAACAATACCAAGATAATTCTTTGAACTAAACGCCAACGCCGCCGAAACAAGAAACGTCTGATTCAAAACAGTCGGCCCCGGCGACGGACTAATACGACTCGTCTCCTCAATCACTCGCAACCACTTTATCGAACCTTGCGGCAACTTTTCAGGAATACCGGCATAGACATTTTGTACAAAAAAGAATCCTTCAGTTTTTGTCCTGTCAGTTATGTTGCTCAAAACAGGCGGAACCGCACGCGGCACAATCGGAATCGGATTATGCAAATCAATAGCAGAATCAGAAAGCAACTCCTTCCTTTCACCTTTGCGGTTGATGAACATGAGAGAATTTTTTTGACCCTTTTTCAATTGACCGCTGTATAGAACTAAATTTTCCGACAAGGGCCACGGGTCACACGATTCACCAAGATCATAAGTTGGATTCTTTGTGTTTTCAAAATTTGTGATTGCGGCGATTTCGTCTTTGCCCTTTCGCATGTCGATCATTGCGATTGATCCTCTTGGCGGTGCGTTGTGTTTTGTGAAGGTGCTGCATACCAGATGCGGTGCGCCGGGTACGGAGCGGAGTTGCAGGGTCGCTTCGGGAAAAACAAGATTGTTCGCAAACAACGCGGTTTCATTTGTGCCGTCAGGGAAAACCGACCACGTGCTTTGTTGCGTCAACGCGTTCTTGTCTATGTACTCCCAACGCCCGAATAAAATTCGTCCGTCCGGCATCACCGACGGATCAAATTCGTTTACGTTGTTTACTGAGATTGGATGAATATCGCTGCCGTCCGCGTTCATAACGTGCAAGATATTGACTCCCTCGTTTGCGCATGGAACTAGTCCGCTGTATCTTGTTGAAGTGAACACGATTCGTCCGTCGGGCAAATAAGCCGGTGTTACATCGTGACTATTGCTTTTGTCCCCTTGCGAGTGACTTCCGTGATATTCGTTACAAATATTCGTTGCGCTATCTGTCACTTGCCGCAAGCCCTTGCCGTCAACTCCAATTTCATAAATACACGTTCCACTCTTCTGAGACGCTTTATAGCAAAACAATATCCGCTTCGCGTCCCAAGAAAGATCAGGATCACTGTAAACGCCATCACCAAGCGTCTGCGGAGTAGAAGCATCAATAACCGCACGAATACGGTACTTTTCAGGCGGATCAGAAGGATTCTCAAGAACATAAATACCGCCGCCGGGTCGCCACTTATAATACGTGTCATAAATGTGCAACCCAAGATAATTGTGCCGTTTGACAAACAACACAGGAGCGTCAATCCGCATCTCTTCAGCCATCACAAAAGACGACACAAAAAGAAAAACGGAAACAAAAAATATTTTTCGTGACATTGAAAATATCCTTTCTTGATATAACAACGCACCATGAATTTCATTGGCAACTTTCACAATTTTATGTCAACGAATTTTATAGTACGTTGTAAAACGGGGTTTTAAATTTGGCTTATTGTTATACTCAATTGACAGTTTAATTTCGGATCACAACAACTGGCAACAACCCGATAAGGTTAATGTTTGAATGATGTTGTGAGAGAGTTGAATCGTATGATGTTGAATCGTATCGATCCGGCATCGGGATAACCCGACGCGCGGTTGTTATACCAGATTTTTATTGTGCAACAAGTGTATATATCTTTCACATGTTAAAATTAGTTTCCGGTTTTTTATTGCTCATACGGGATAAACGAAAAATTGGAAACAGACAAAATTCCTTCCCGCAACAACAAACAAAATCCTACAACACAAAAAATATATAACCTCAATATGCGTTACCTTTGTCCGAATCGAACATACAAAATCACAGACGATTCGATACTTCAACGAAAGCCAAATCACAAACAGCTTAAAATTATGTTTACTTTTTTCCTTTCAATGTTATAGTTGATTTAGAGTCGATTTTTTGATTTGTATTTAGCACGCAGACGACGCAGATTTGTGATAGTTGCAGATTATTGATTTTTTGATTGTAGATTTATTTCGAATCTGCAATCTACGATCTGCAATCAAAAAATTACGTCAAATCTGTGAATATCCTAAAAATCTGTGTCATCTGCGTGCTAAAAAAAGGGGATATTTCGCTGATATATTACATTGATCGTATTGTTATTGATTGGAAAAATTAAATATAACTTAAAATTGAGATGTTATTATGACATCATTCCAACACATTCAACCCGCGAGAAAAATGCAGCAATTTGACTATACCGCAGCAATTGCAAAGGTCTGTTATGATGTTACTTTTCGGGTGCCGGCGTTGAATCATATTGACATGAATCGGGTTGCGATCAGTTTTTCGCAGACGCGGCATAGTGCGCCGTTGGGTATATTTGCTTGTGTCACGCCGTTGCGATTCAAGGACGGTTCACTAACGAAATCGGTTCGTGGAAACGAGTGGACTTTGCAACGTTGTTTCAATGACGATGGTCTTGAATATTTGTACATAATATATTTTTACATTCCGCGATTTATTGAGTTGCGGTTGTCTCAAAAACTCGAAACTATTGTACATGAACTGTATCATATTTCGCCTTTGTTCAATGGTGATTTGAGACGTTTTGCCGGACGTTGTAGTACTCACGGTTCTTCGCAAAAAAAATATGACCAAGTAGTACAAGGATTAGTTGACCATTGGCTAAAACAAAATCCGCCTGAAAATATCTGGGACTTTTTAAGACTCACCTACAACGACATCATAAAAAACCACGGCTCAATAATCGGCACAAGAATCCCCTTCCCAAAAATTATCCCACTAAACAAAAACGACAAAACAAAATCAGTACGTTAGCGGCGGAGGCTTGCCTTTGTTATACCGCACAAGTCATAAACGCATTCGCGTAACATTAGCGACGGTAGCTTGCTACCGACGAAGTGGGACATGAAACGCATTGGTGATAAGGTAGGCAATCGTCTCGCAAAGCTTTCCTGGTGAGTAGCGTCGCCAGTAAATCATTATCGCTTGCTGACAGTGGGAGCGGGAAACGCATTGGAATTTCTACTGCCCCAACCGAAACGCGCTGGTAACGTAAATGGTCACGTTGATGGAATCGTTCCGCGTTGGTTTGGGGCAATAGAAATATCAACACGATTCATGATCCGTCTGTGTTGAAAATTTTCGCTAATGAGGATTCCCCCCGCTTGCCATCTTTTCACTCGCAATCTAAACCTTCGCCCGTCTTGATTCTTGTACTTACAAAAAACATTTCAACCTCTACTCCGAAAAACAACAAACCCCAAAAACCAATGAACACAACCAAAACAAATTTAGTTTGCGCAACATTATTGATTCTCGCAATCGCAATGTTCTCTATCGTTGCCCTTGCCCAAACGAATTCGGATGCGAAGCCACCGGAATCAACAGTTGAAAAAATCTCTGGCTTGAACGCAAGATTTATTGTTGCGCTAATATCGGATGGCAACGATGGGGCTTGGATCGGTACGGAAGATGAGGGCGTTTTTCATTGGCAAGCTGATGGCAAGGTTACGCAATTCACCACAAAGAATGGTCTTGGTGACAATAACGGTTACGCTTTGGCAATTGATGCGCGGGGGCGGTTGTGGGTTGGTCATTTGAATATGGGCGTTTCGGTTTTTAATGGGAAGGATTGGAAAAATTATGATGTTGTTGATGGTCCGATTGGGGAGCGAATTTTTGATATAGAAATTTGCCCGAAGGACGGCGATGTTTGGATGGCAACTTCGGCGGGGTTGACGCGGTTTAGATTGTCGCATGATTGGGAACATTACACGCGGGAGGATGGGTTGCTTGAGGATCAGGCTTCGTCTTTGGCGTTCAAGAAGGATGGGACGTTGATTGTCGGAACGCAATGTCACGGGCTTGCGATTTTTACGCGGGATGAGAACGGGCATTACACGCATGAGCGGAATATTGTTGCGCCGGAGCGATTTGGGCAAGACAATTGCAGTCCGGTTCCGCTCACGTC
>JAISQS010000056.1 GCA_031274045.1 Planctomycetaceae bacterium
CGGCGGAGTACACAAAGTATTCGCCAGCGGTTCAAGAGGCTTACCAGAAGGATTTGATAGCTTACTGGGACAACCGCAATGTCGTCGAAACAGCACGCATAGAAGGCAATGCCAAAGGTTGGACGGAAGGCGAAGCCAAAGGAAGAGCCGAAGGAAGAGCCGAAGGGAAAATTGAGACTGCCCGAAATCTCAAACGTCTCGGAGTGGACAATGAGACGATCTCGAAAGCAACAGGTTTATCAGTCTTAGAAATTGACCGGCTGAATTGAATTAGGGGTTTTAGTGGAGATAACTGTCTATTTTAATTTTTTTGATAAAATTTTCGTCATGTTATTTTGTTTCAAAAAATTCCCAATGATTGTTACCAATAACAACGCATAAAAATAGGCTGTTACCTTCCAGAGTACTGATAAAATCCATAGACTCTTTTATATTTTTTTGTTGGCGAGCTAACATGAAATAATAAAAGAGTTTTTTGCAAAACTGAACCGCAACTTGTGACCAATTTCCCCACCCTTAATAACAACGAAGTAGAGACGCAATGCATTGCGTCTCTACGTTACGCGCCCTTATCCCTTATTGTTTGGGTTGTGGCGTGACCACGAACTTTATCCGTAACAAATAAGGGGATAAGGGATAAGGGGGAGTGGTATGGCGGTTTCGTTGGTTATTAAGGGAGGGGGGAAACTGATAACCAGTTGCGAATTGGTTTGCATAATGTTGATTGGTTTTTTATGCAATGCGGAGCGATAATTTATCGTAACTCGCTTTTATGTTTTGCTTTAACACATCAACAAGAAACAATAAAAGAGCCACGAAATTTTGCTATCAGCCATTTTCGTTTATTCTGTATTTTTCGTTTGGTTTGTATCTCAAAAAAAACAACATAGAGATAATTCGTATGGTGGTAATTGAACTTTTAAATATCCTTCCATTACCTTCCGGTGAATTATCCCCCAAATAACCTGTTAATCCCAACAAAAGCAAAAATGAAAAAATCAAACATTACTTTTAGCTCTGTGAAACCGGCACTTGAACGGTTTAATTCGTGTGAGATTGTCGGTACGAAAATTCATGTTCTTGACAAAAAAAATGCGGATAAACCCAAACGAACAATTTCTGTATTCGATAATACAAACGCCGACAACCCGAAAAAAAATATCAAAAAAAATTCACAAAACAAATCCAATTCGGATACGATTCCGGGTTTGTTGCGAAACCTTCAAATCTTCCGCGATAGATTTTCACCACAAGAAATCAATAACGTCAGACAATCCATAAACCAAATCATTCACCCAATCATCCAAACAAACGAAACAAAAAATAACACAACAAAAAATCACGAACAACAAAATTTGAAATATACCATAAACCACTTCCAACCCCTCCAAAAATCACAAATAAAAACCTTCCGCTCCCCAGAAGAACTCCTCCTCGAATTTTCCGTTGATGACAATATCCCACAATTTGAAATCCCGCAAAAATTAAAATTGACAACAACAAAAAACACCGAAAATCCAGAACAAAATTGTCCAAACACAACCAATTCAACAACAGATAATTCAACATCAGATAATTTGAAATCAGATAATTTAGAAGATGACAAATTAGAAGAAGATGATGATGTTGTCGATAAGTTGATCGATGACAAACTGATCAATCTCAAGTTGATCAATGACGCATTGCGTGTGTGTGGAGAGTGTGATGGTGCTGATGTTGCGGGAGATGTTTGGCAAGAGGTTATTGATGTGGTTGAGCCGTTGTTATCTTCATTATCTTCGGCTTCTGCTGTGTCAAATAACGTTGAGGTTGATCGCGAATCGTGTGAAAAAGAGTGCGGGCGTGAATTACATGAACACGGTGCGGATGTTGGTGGAAGTGTTGGTGATGTTGGCGTTGGCGTTGGTGATGTTGTTTGCGAGTCGAATGAGGCGGTTTCGGGTGAGAATGATTTGGGGCGTGAATTACTTTGCACGCGTGAATTGACGAAGAGTTATGTTAAGGGAAAGTTAAAAATCCCCGTTCTCAACGGCGCAAATTTTACGGCGTATTGCGGTGAATTTGTCTCGATAACGGGTCAAAGCGGTTCGGGCAAGAGTACGTTGATGCATCTGCTTGGTGCGTTGGACAAGCCGGATTCGGGCGAGATTTTTTTTGACGGAGTCCGTATAGATAATTTGTCATCATCAATGCGTGACAGATTGCGGAACAGAAAAATCGGATTCATATTTCAATTTTATAATCTTCTTCCTGAGTTTACTGCACTTGAAAATGTGTTATCTCCGTTGATGATTCGTGATGGTGTTTTGCGTTATTTTTTTCGTCGTCGTGAGTATATTTCTCGTGGTGTGGAGTTATTGCGGCGTGTCGGTTTGATGCACAGAATCAAGCACAAACCGAGCGAACTTTCAGGCGGCGAAATACAACGTGTTGCGATTGCGAGGTCGTTGATAATTGAGCCGAAATTATTGTTGGCGGATGAACCGACGGGGAATCTTGATTCAGCGTCGGCGAAGGAGGTAATTAAAATTTTGCGCGAGTTGAATGAGGAAAATAATTTGACAATAGTAATGGTAACGCATGATAAAAGTATTGCCGCGAGTGCGGATCGAATTGTAAAAATGTCGGACGGAATTATCGATTGCCGCACGGAAACATAACCCGCCGAAATGCACACACAAAAGGAGTTCAACCACAGAGAACACAAAGGACACGGAGAATACATTATTTCTAATAGGCTCTTTATATATTTTTTTATTGGCGAGATAACATTAAATAAGAAAAGAGTTTTTGTAAAACTGAACCGTAACTGGTAACCAATTTTCCCTCCCTTAATAACACACGAATTCCCCCGCACGCGCCCTTATCCCTTATTGCTTGCGTCGCGGTGAAGAAGGTAACGCAAGCATCTTGCTTGCGGAACTACTTTAATCGTGAGCTTTATGCGTAACGAATAAGGGGATAAGGGCGCGTATATGGGAGCTTCGTTGGTTATTAAGGGAGGGGAAAACTGGTAACATGTTGCGAATTGGTTTGAGTAATATCGATTGTTTTTTTATGTAATGCAGAGCAATAATTTATCGTAACACTTTTATATTCTGCTTTAACACATTAACAAGAAATGATAAAAGAGTCATTTATAATAAATACCTTCATCGTTCTCTGTGATCTCTGTGTTCTCTGTGGTTGAATATTATTTTTTTGCGGGTTATGAACAAATCCGGTAGTTTTAATGAGGATTTATTATGAGAATTTGTGTTGATCAAATTTCTGCGGCTGGAGTGGTTGGAGCTGGTGGAGCTGGTTTTCCGACTCATGTTAAGTTGTCGGGGCGTGGTGATGTTGTTGTGGTCAACGCGGCAGAGTGTGAGCCGTTGTTGCATAAGGATAAGGAGCTGATACGAGCGGAACCGGAGCGGCTGGTGCAAGGACTCGCGGCGGCAATGCAGCTTGTTGGTGCGGCTCGCGGCGTGATTGGAATCAAGCGTAAATATGATGACGTTATCACAAAACTCCGCCAACACCTGACATCCGGTATGGAGATTTATCCGCTTGATGATACGTATCCGGCGGGTGATGAATTGGTGTTGATTTATGAGATATTGGGGCGTGTTGTTCCGCCGGGTGGAATACCGATTGTGGTTGGCGCGGTGGTGTTGAATGTTGAAACGGTTTGCAATATCGCGTCGGCAATAAACGATAAACCTGTAACCGAAAAGTTCATCTCAATCTCAGGCTCGGTCAAACATCCATGTACGGTTTGCGTTCCGCTCGGCACTTCGTTTGCAGAAACAATTTCATCAGCAGGCGGAGTAACAATCACCGATCCGGCGTTTGTCGTCGGCGGGGCAATGATGGGTTATATTGAGTCTGATTTATCGAAACCGGTTACCAAAACGACCGGCGGTATTATTGTGCTTCCGTCGGATCATTTTATTGTGCAACGGAAACTTTGGGGTATTGATAAAGTTGTTCGGGTTGGGCGGGCGGCTTGTGATCAATGTTGTTTTTGTACGGAATTATGTCCGCGTAATTTGTTGGGGCATCCGATTGAGCCGCATAGGGCAATGCGGAGTCTTGGGTTCAGTTTGGCTGCGAAGTCGGACGTGCCGGGTACGCAATTTTGCTGTGAGTGTAATTTGTGTTCGTATTGTTCTTGCCCTGAGGGTCTCGATCCGCGCAATGTCTGTGCGGAAAATAAACGCAAAATTTTGGCAGAAATAAAAGCAGGCGCGCCGCGATGGACAAATCCGCCTTTCAGAAAAGAACGAAGTAATCAACACTTCAAAAATCGAAGAATGCCGACAGAACGGCTGATCAAAAAAATCGGATTAGCCAGTTTCACAAACAAAGCACCGCTTGAGTCTAGTTTGGTAAACGTAAATCGTGTTGTGATTCCATTGCGGCAACACATCGGCGCAACCTCAATACAAGTTGTCAAACAAGGAGACACCGTTTCCAAAGGCGACCTCATCGCAAAATGCCCCGACAACGCACTAGGCACAAACATACACGCATCAATCACCGGCAAAATAAAAAATATCTCAAACGACTCAATCACCATCGAAAAAATTTAAAACCGGTACAAATTTCTGTAATTACGCGTGCATTTGTTTAGGGCAAAAAGTCAGTTCTTCGCCGCTTCGCGGCAGAAGAAAAAAATTCCGCGAAGCGGAAAAGGACTGGAACGCGGGCGTCCCGCCTTGTTATACCACACATCTTTTTTTTATATTTTTTTTTATATTTTGTTATTTTGTGATAAAAGGGTATTTTTTTTGATTTTTGATGTTGGTGGGCGGGTTGATGTTGGGAAAACGGGCGGCTGGAGGGGGGG
>JAISQS010000070.1 GCA_031274045.1 Planctomycetaceae bacterium
TAATAAGAGTTCTTGTAAAATCGACCCGCAACTGGTGTCCGGTTGCGCGTCGGTTTGAATAATAACGGTTATTTTTCAACGCGGAAGTCGCGGAAAAACGGAAAGACGGAAAGATGGAAGTCGCGGAAATTTTAGAAATCATATTCCGCCCCTTCCGCATTTCCGCGCTTTCCGCGTTAAAAAAATTCTTAAAAAAATAAACGAAATGTAATTTCTAAAAATTATTTTCAACGCGAAATACACGAAAATACGAAACACACTAAACTTTAATAAACACTGAAAATCACTTTCGCGAATTTCGTTTTTTAGCCTGTTTCGCGTTAAAAAATTTATTGTGTTATGCTTCGTATTTTTTGATTGTTTTGTATTCTCAAAAAAACAACTTCGAATCTTGTTGTGGTGTGAACTTGTTTTTTTGAAAAATTTTGACGGCGTAATTGTTTGTCAAATAATGTGTTGTCTTGCCTTGCCAAAATCTTAACGAAATTTTAACTGAATCTTAATAATTTCTTAATGATTTTTAATTAGAATGTCCTGCGTGTTGCGAAGGATTACGTTTGGTGTGTTTGAAAGGTTCAAACGCGGCGTAATTTTGACGTAACATAGAAAACAAAATTGAAAGTCAGACCCGTCGCAGGTCTGACAATCACTTTAACCAAATTACGAAAGGATTTTACCATGAAGAAAACTATTCAAAACTTCAGAAGTATTTACGCCGCGCCTATTTTGAAAACTGTTGCAGTTTTCGGTTTGGCGTTGCTACTACTCTCGTCTTCGTTTGTCCGTGCGGATAAACCTGACGTACAAAACGTCGAAAGCTCACGACAAAGTGCCGTGACTTTGAAGACTCCACAGAATAACGATTCGTTCACGTTCCTTATTTTTGCGGACAGAACGCACGGAACACCGGAGGGTATTGCCGTCCTCAAAGAAGCCGTGATAGACGCAAACCGTCTTGCCCCCGACTTCGTAATGAATATCGGCGACATGATACAAGGCTACAACACAACAGAACAATGGCTCGAAGAAATGAAAGAATATCGATCCGTTATGAACGGGCTGAAGTGTCCTTGGTACCCGACAGCAGGAAACCACGACATCTACGCCGGACAGCACGCGAAAGATTTGCCAAAAGGACAACGCGAGAAAGAATACGAAGAACATTTCGGTCCGCTTTGGTATGCGTTCGAACATAAAAATTATTGGTTTATCGTTCTTTTTACCGATGAGGGCGATCCCAAAACAGGCGAAAAGAATTTCAGCAAACCAAAATGCCAAACGATGAGCGATACCCAATTCAATTGGCTTCAATCAATACTGAAAAAAGCAAAAAACGCTGATGGCATTTTTGTTTTCCAACATCAGCCCCGCTGGTTGAAAGAAAATTATGGAGACGATTGGGACAAAGTTCACACGGCTTTCGTCGAAACAGGCAACGTGAAAGCGGTTTTTGCCGGACATATTCATCGCATGACCTACAACGAAAAAGACGGCATCAAATACATCACACTAGCAACAACAGGCGGAAATTTGGGACGGATCGATCCCGCTGCGGGATTCGTACATGAAATTCACCATGTTTCTTTGCGAAAAAACGCCGCTCCCAAAATCACAGTCTTGCCAGTCGGATCAACTCTTGATATCACCAAGATGCCTTCAGGACAACGCAACGAAACACCATCAGCAAAACCAAAACGAAACGATACCGACCCAAAAACGGAAAGCGAAAAAACTCCTCGCGGAATTGCACCGTGATAATTTTTTCAACGCGGAAGACGCGGAAAGACGGAAAAGGCGGAAAGACGTAGAACTTCGCGTTCTGCGTTTTTCCGTATTTCTGTGTTTTCTGTGTTGAAAAATATTGGCGGTGTGTTGCGTATTATTAAATTCTATCGCGCAATTATAACCGACAAATAATCGGCAAATCTTAATTATCAGAAGTTGGGTTAGAAGTTTTGTGGTTGTTGGGCGTGATTGAGTTATTTGTGATGTTTTTTATGTATGTTTGCAGGAGTTTTTCGGCATCTTGTTGGTTTATATTTTTTGCGTCGTATCTTTGGATCAGCCGCAATTTTCCCGCGTAGGTTAGAGCTGAAGTTGAGATAATAGTTCCGAATCTTATCGGCGGAGTTGCGTCAACTTCTTCCAATGTTGCCTTGCCGACAATCAGCCGTCCATCCGGCATCTTCGCAAAAGGCAAAGAATCAAAAACTCGCCCAAGATTCGATAGCACCGCCGTCGCACGACACTCACGCATCCGCAACATACGATCAATCCCGCCCGGCAAAAAATTACATATATTCAGACTCAATATAAGCACATGCTTCTGCTCCGCCCGCTTTATCCAACGCGTTTCCCTCGCTATCCCACGCAACAACCCGCCCGCATCAAAACAATCTCCACGCCTGCGATCAAGAAATACCATTGTCACATTATTTGATGCCGGTATTTGTTTGTGGAAATTTGTTCTCAGACTCATTGGCATTGACAGTCGAATCCACGCGGACGATTTTGAGCAACCCCACTCCTCTCTACAACCATTCAACGCTAAAAATAAATCCCGTAACAAGACATCATTGACCGTTACGTTGTTCTTTTTGGCGTATGCAAAAAATGCGTTAGTTTCGTCTTGTGATAATTCTGTTACGGTGTTTTTGTAGTATTCGTTGTCGGGAACGCTCAAATCAGGTTTCTTGCAAGGTACTAGCGGCGAAGGGAATCGGAGCAGGAGTTGGTTTGTCGTGAACGCGGTGTCGATAAAGAATCTAAAATATTTCGCCAACGTCAATCCGCTCGAACCGCGCAACGATAATAATGACACATCAAGATCACGCGGATTATCTTTTGGTTTTTTGCCGTTTGATCTGTCGTTGTAATCTTGCAAAATATCCGCGATCAAATCCATCTCACCAAGCCCGTCCGAAACAGTATGATGAAATTGAAACAACACAGAAAATTCGTCCGCACCCTCAACAATATACACCCTGAATCCAACATCGGAGAATATATCAATACGTTCAGGATTAGGGAAACGCGCCGCTATCGGAGACTTAAAACGGCGGACAAATAACGTACTGTCAACAAACTCCCAAACATAACCCAACTTTGAATCACGCCGGATTATGCTTGACAAAAAAGGATGAAAACGTATTACGTTTTTGACCGAATCCAAAAAATGATCTGCATCAATATAACCGGAAAACCGTAGAAATCGAAACGAATCCATCGGATAAGAAGGAGAATCATCAAACAACATGTACTTCTCAAATACAGTAAGCGGAAACGTCATACTATTCTCTCTTCCATTCATCGTACATGAATTTTTTCTGAACTTGTTTTTTGGCGTGTGAGGTATTACGGTCGTCTTGTGTTATCTTTTTGTCAACCTCACAAAATCCGAAGCTATCGATCAATGTCATGCTGCTTTTTGTGTATCGAAAGCGATATCGATCTGTTCTTGTAGTAATCTGATTTCTTTTTCCATGTCTGTTCGTTCTTGTTGTGTTCTTGCTAGTAGTTCGTCGATTTTTGCTTGTCGCCGGTCGAGTTCTTCTTCGCGCATTGCCAATGTTGTTTCCCGTTCTTTGATTGATTGTTCATTTGTTTCGATCCATTTATCTAGTTCTTCGCGTTGTGTTATTAGTGTTTCGTATTGTTTTAGGATATCGTTTCTGTTTTCTTCTAGTTCTTGTTTTTTTGAATCTATTCTTGCCATGCTTGCTCTGTATTCTTCGGTCAATTCTGTTCTGATATTAGCAACTGATGTTTTTAAATCTTCCGATACGGAGTCTCCTGCAATTCTTATCCAGAGTTCTTCGGTTGCTAATCTTATTTCTAAAGTCTCCCTGTGCATGCGTCCCAACTCTTCCCGCGAGCGTTCAATTGCTAACCGCATCTGTTCCAATTTTTTATTCTGTTGTATCAAGTTTTGTTTTTCGTCATCGATTCGTCTCATTGCGAGTTCTTGGGTGTCGCGTAATCTTTTTCTTTCTGCTTCTGCGGCTTTTTGCATTTGGTGTCTTTCTTTGACCAATGCTTCCCGTATGCGTGCGGCTTCTGATTGTGATTCTATCAATTCGGCTTCGCGTTGTTGTAAATTTGCGTAGCGCGGGGCTTCCAATGAAATCTGGTATTCGCGTGCTTTGAGGGATTCGGCGATTGTTTCCAGTTCAACTTCGCGTTTCTTTAGCTTTGCGTCGAATTCGCTCAAATGAATATTTTTGTCTTCGATTTGTGATTCGCGTTTTGCGAGTTCGTCTAATTTTGAGTTTCGGAGTTGTTCAAATTCAGACCATTGGCTTTCGAATAATTCGCGTCTGTTATTCCAATCTTCTTCGGCTTGTTTTATTAGGATTTCTCGTTGTGTTAATTGGTATTCTCGTTTTTCGTGTTTTGATTCGAGTTCGGAATTTTTTTGTTCGAATTCATCGTTTAGCATTGCGAATCGTCTTTCAAAACTGTCGGCGATTTCGCGTTGTTTTGATTCGGTTTGTCTGTCTAGTTCGGTCTGTCTGGCAGTGAATTTTGCGTCTAGTTCGCGTCTGGCTGTTTCAAGCTCACGGTTCATGTCGGACAATTTTATTTCAAATTGACGTTCCAATGACTCGCGTAAAGAATCGTATTCGAGTTTTTCGAGGCGTACTTGTTTGTCAAATTCGGCTTCAAATTCTTTGCATTTTTTTTCGTATCTATCTTGATAATCGGTTTTGCATTCGTGTAGTTTTGCTTCGAGTTGTTCGCGATAGATTTTTGCGTTTGCGACAATTTCATCTTCGCGTTGTGCGGCGAGTTGTTGTAGTTCTTGTTCTTGTCGGGTTAATCGTTCTTCGATTTCGAGTTTTCTTGTGTTTAGGTTTGAGTATTCGTTTTCGAGTTTTGTTTTTTCGGATTGTATCCATTCGTTGTGTGAATTTTGTCTGTATTCGAGTTGTTCGCTTATTTCGTTGAGTTGTTGTTCTCGTTGAGATACTTCTTCCATTTTTGCCTGCAATGAAACTTTTGTATTTCGGACGAGAGTTTCAAATTGAGCCATTCTTGCGTTTAGTTGGTTTTCGCGGTGGTCAATTTCTTCTTGGCGTGCGAGAATTTTTGCAGTGGTTGAGTCAATACCTCGTGAGCCGAAAGAGCGCGGCGCGGCGGATTGTGCTGACGACAAGTGAGGCGTAATATTTTCATTGCCGCTGTCGTTATTTTGAATCCGATCTTCAAAACGCAACATTTCCGCCCTATTTATACCGGCAACAAATGGCGGTGAGGACAATCTTGAATGTGATTGTAATTTTGTTGGATTTGAAATTTTGTCGTTATTATCTTGGTTGAAGATGTTTTGGTTTGAGTATGATTGTTTTTGTTGGTCGTAGTGGTTTATGTTTTTTGTTGTGTAATTTGATTTTTGTGTTGGAGTGGTTTGGTGTGGGGTTGGTTGTGTTGTTGTGGTGGTTGGAATTGCGGCGGACGAGTTTGGTGTGGAGTTTGGCAAAATTGTGGTTGTGGAAGATGTTTGTGGTTGTGCGGCAGACGAAGCAGACGAGGATGTAGAAGTAGCGGAGGCGGCGAATTGACTCGATCTGAATTCGGGTGATGGGAAATTGAATTCGGCATTTACTGATCTGTTTTTTGACATCGTAATTTTACTGCGAAAAATTGGGGGAATGGAAAAAGAAAATACATGTACCAAAGTCAGTAGGTTTTGCCCGCATCGCAAACCGGACAAATCAAAACCAAAATCGCGGACAAAAACACCTCTCAACAAACCAACAAACAACAAGCCCGCAAACCGACCCGTCGCTATAATCGTCACAATCTGCACATTCACTTTAATCGAAATTAAATAAAACACGAAAAAAGGTCACAAATATACTTTCGGCGATCATAAATATATGTTTTTACCCGTGTTATACCATACAAGTTTGCCGCGCAGCGGCGCGGACTGGAACGCGGGCGTCCCGCCCGCCTCTGTGCATTAGGCAACCGAATAAGTTTGAACGGAACGCCAAGACGTGTTGGAGAACGTAAGGTGGGTAACCGACCGCTGGGCGGTTACGTTTTCGGCGAGCGGAGCAAGCCGAAAACGGAGGGGGCGGAATACGTGTTGATATACCAAATTGCCCAAACGTTTGGCGTGTTGGTTTTGCCGATGCGTGTTGGCGATCCAGTTGTCGGCGAGTACGCCGACGTAACCGCCCGGCGGTCGGTTACCCACCTTACGTTGCTGCCCGGCGGTCGGTTGCCTACCTTACGATCACCAATGCTTTTCACGCCCCATTTCGTCGGTAGCAAGCTACCATCGCTAACGTAACTTTTGGGCTTGCCCTCGTTCCTCAGAGGTGGAAATGAGGTTTTTTGCCGTAGAAATTCCAACACGTTTCACGCCACATCGGGACGAGAGCAAGACTCGCCCCTACAATACTAGACGTTATTCACCAAAGAAAAGTTCAACGAACGATCTGCTATCTTACGTTGTTGTTATATTAACCTAAATTGCAGAGTCGAAAATGGCAGAGTCGAAATTATGGTTGACTGCGTCAAAACTGTGGTTGACAAAATCGAAACTATTGATTGCAGTGTCGAAATTATTTTAATGGTACATCTGTGACGTATAGGATATTGTCGCGGAATAGCAGGAGGCTGACTTTGTTGCCGGGTGCTTTGATGTTTTGCCACTCTTTCGCAATAAACCGCACG
>JAISQS010000128.1 GCA_031274045.1 Planctomycetaceae bacterium
GGATTTAGCGTTTATTATGGTTGGTTTAATTTTTCTAATGTTTTAAGGGTGGAAATTTTGGAAAATTGGTAAAGAATTTTGTGCGGTGTGTGATTTGTGGATTATATTGGGGTATGTAGAGAGATGATGATTTGGTGGTGGTTTTCTTTTTATTTTTGGGACTGCTGCTGGATTGTTGTTGAATATCCACGATTTGTTTGTTGTGGAGCCCGTGTTTTTTTGCGGGAAAATTGAACAACCGCTTTGGGTGCGTGTGTGTACCTTTTGCTCGATGTTTTTGAGGGCGGTAAGATAACATCCCCTTTGAGAAAGGAAAGATAAAATGACTGGACTTTTTGTTGCATCGAATCCGACGGCGTTGTCGTCGCAATTTAGTTTGGTCTCGAACATGGGCGGTTTGGCGGACACACTGGAGCGCCTCAGTACGGGATTGAAGATTAATTCTGGCAAGGATGATCCTGCGGGGTTGATTGCCAGTTCGTTGTTGAAGGCTGAGATTGTGGGAACGACCAAAGCGATCACTAATACGCAGCGGGCGAATAGTATGATTGCTACGGCGGACAGTTCACTAGGGCAGATAAATTCTTTGCTCACGGACATAAAGGGGCTAGTGGTGGAGGGGGCGAGTTCTGCCACCATGAATGCCTCGATGATTGCCGCGAACCAGATGCAGATAAATGCCGCTGTTGATGCTATTGACAGAATCGCTAAGCAGACAACGTACAACGGGCAAAAATTATTGGATGGTACGATGTCCTTTAGGACACAGAATGCGGACTTGGCGGGTGACCCGAATACGTTGGCAATTTCTGACCTCCAAATTGACGCCGCGAATTTCGGGACGGCTAATAGTCTCGATGTCAATGTGCATGTCTTGGAGGCGGCGAGGGCTGGGACTTTGTATTACAACGGGACTGGTGTTGCGGTGAAGACGACTGTTGATATCACCGGTAGTATTGGGACGCAATCGTTCACGTTTGGGGCGAATGCGACTAATGCGGAAATCGCCGCGCAGGTAAACGCAGCTTCGGATTCCACCGGTGTCAAGGCGACTGTTGAGGGACTCGCGTCACGCGGAACGGCGGTATTATCCTCTGCCGGTGCGAATAACGACATCGTTATAACCGCAAAAGAACTAGGAAGCGCAGCGGGTAACTACGCGTTCAAAGTCGTATACGGCGATCAAGAAGGCGCAAGAATCGCATCCCAAGCTACGTCTACTTCTCCGGGTGTCGTAGAAGTCATGTTGCAACGTTCATATCACAGAACATACGAAAACTTTGCTGATTTTCTAAACGTTGATATGAATACCGGTACCGGATCTAGTGCTACCGGTGTAACTTTGAAAAAGGGTGATACCACGAGTGCCGTTTACCACGAAACGGCTACTAATACGTCGGGATCAAACCAGGATGGCACAAAAACGCTCACTATCAATGGTGGTACTGCTTCCAGTACTACTACTGTTGCGAATGCAGACATGTCAAAGTTGAATGGATGGACAATAAATATTGCTGGCATTGGTACTAACGCTGATGAAGTTATCGATTATGACGCAAAAGTTATAACAGTTAGGTCTGCTTCTGCTACTGCTGTAAATGCAGACATTGGTGCGGCAATCTTTAAGATAACAGGTCAGACCCAAACTGCCGCTGCTGGTTCGGTAATCACAACTGGAGCTGCACTTGCGGTAGGCGATACGTTTGTCATTAATGGCGGTGGTGCTGCAGGTGAACTCGAACTAACTTACAAGGAGGGGGCAACTGTCGATGATATTATGAAAGCGGCGAATAACAGCAGCGGAAATGTCAAAGTTTCACTCGCAAAAGGTGTCAGCGGTTCTGACCTTGTTGAAATGTTACAAGGTTCAGCCACAAATCCGACAAGAGTTTTTTCGACGACATCTATTGCAAGTGATACGACATCCACAGCGACGGCAAATGATGTCATCAGTTTGTTGCGTAATAATGCGACGCTTAACAATCTGTTTGATTTTGAGTTGCTCTCCGGTGATTCGGGCGATGGTTTAGTCGGTTTCATGGACGGTTCGGTTACGTCGGGTGATGTTAATCTTGACAACGCGATAAGGTTTACCGGAATGGACAGCGGACCGGTTATCAGAATGGTAACAACCAATCCTGACGGCTCAATAATTAAAAATCAAAAATTGAGTGTCAGCTTGATCAATCCGACTGAGGCGGATATTGCTGCGGGGCGGAATACTCCGATATTGCAAATCAATCTCGCAACAGACGGCAGCGGAAACTCAATCACAACCGCAAAGGATATTGTCGCGTTGTTCAATTCGCTCACACCGGAAGAGACCGGCGGAATAAGTGCGTCGCTGTTATTGCCGGATGGTGTTGATCCGAACGGTAGAATTTGGGTGGTCGATGAATCGTGCGGCGACATCACACTGATAGAGAATTGCGATGCTGATTACGGAAATGGAATCGTTCAACCGACCGGCGTTCCCGGAAATTGCGACATCATGCAAAACGACCTAGTCATTCTCGGTCAAAACCAATTACTCGTCGCAACAACCACAACCGCACTGATCGGAAACAGTGCTGTATATGGAGACGGAACAGACATTACAGGTACAGCAGCAGTGGCTTTTGCTAGTGCTGGCAATACGATAACCACGCAATCAAATCATGAGGGACTTAACGGTGTTAGTATTAACTTTACTGCTAATGCTGATCTTGCAGGATTTGATGAAGAAACGGGTCTTTTGATGGTATACCTGTCCCCTGAAACGATGCCACTAGTTAATGATACTCCTCCTGGTACGACTCTATTGAGTGATGCATTGACGGCTGCAGTCAACGGTGCTATTGCACAAAATTGGCAGGGTATAAGGCAGTTCAATGGTGCGATAAACGGTCCTACAACAGTTGCAGTAGTTACTGCTGCTACTAGTGCTACTGCAGCTATGACTGCTTTCAACCTCACCAGTGCTACTTTAGGATATGCTACGCATTTTTTGGCAGATAACGAATATACTACTGGTACGAGCTATGTGAGAGGTAGAGATGTAACGAGTGCGGCACTGCGTATTGAGTCAATCGCAACAGGGACTGAAATGGCTGGCACAAAGGTATATTTGGAACAGGACGATACCTTGACTGCATTTGCTAATGATGGAACTGCTACACAAGATATGATCAAAGTAATATACGATGAGGCAACAGGTGAGTTGAGAATCAAGGCTAACATGGCTGGAGCTGCTATCAGCTCTGGCAAGCTCGCAGAGTTGTTAAATAATAATACCGATTTCAACGCAACATTCCGAGCGACCGGAAATTTTGTAGGAGCAACCGCTACCAATCCGGCATTAGCAGCATCAGTAAATGCGGCAACTAACTGGGCTGGTGTACAGTTTACGAAGGATATACAGCCTGCAGGTGAGTTTACTGGTGGCATGGAGATTCAAACAGCGGAGAAGGCGACGGGCGGCACTAATAATACAGCCGAGACATCGAACGGTATCGCGATGACGGGTGCGAATGACGATAACCAACGCATTAAGTTTGAAGCGACCGAGACCGGCAGCAAGAATTTTGTGAGTATCCATGTTGCCGCTGGCAGCTTCAGGACATTTTGCCCGCAAGGTAACGAACTCAGCTACCTCGCCGGAAAAGATGCCGTCGCCACCATCAACGGTCTCGCCGCAAAAGCCGACGGAAATAACATCTCCGTCAACACCGGTAATTTAGCGTTATCCTTGAAAACGGAAAACAAAGTCGGCACCTCGAAATTCACGATTACCGGCGGCGGTGCAGTTATCCAACTCGGTCCAAATGTTGTCTCGTCTCAACAAATGAGATTAGGCATCGGCTCAATGCTCTCCACCCGCATCGGCGGAACAAGCGGAAAACTCTTCCAACTAAAAGACGGAGGCGACGCCGACATTACCAAAGGCGAACAGGCGGCAGTTTTGGCGGACGCGATAGTGACCGACGCAATTAACTATGTCGCAAACACAAGAGGTCGACTCGGCGCTTTGCAAAAAAGCTCACTCGAACCAAACATCGCAATGTTGCAAGATTCACTGATTGCGTTGTCCGAAGCAAACCAACAAATCGAAGAAGCCGACTTCGCCGAAGAATCCTCCAACCTAACCAAATACCAACTCCTACTACAATCCGGCATGCAATCCCTCGCCCTAGCAAGACAACTCCCACAATACGCCGCAAGCCTAGTACAATAAGTTAGTAATGTTAGATTTTAGGATTTTAGATTTGAGGATTTGAGATTTGAGATTTGAGATTTGAGTGCTAACCGTCAGCGTCGGAGGCTTGCCCCCAACGCAAAAAAAAAGTTAAAACCGTAACCCGTCTTGGTAAAACAAGATAGGTTACGGTTTTTTTTTTATTTAAAATTCCGCTTCGCGGCATAAAAAAACCCGCCCCAACGGGGCAACATAATCCAGCCCACCGCAACGCGGTGGGAATCGTGAATTTTTTAATATCCAAACCCACCGCGTTGCGGCGGGCTGGAATATGTTGCCATTTCAGGGCGATGGATATTGGAAAAACGATTCCCACCGCGTTGCGGTGGGCTGGAATATGTTGCCCTTTCAAGGCGATGGATATTGGAAAAATCGTAACCCGCCGCGTTGCGGCGGGCTAGAATATGTTGCCCTTTCAGGGCGTTGTAAATAAGGTTTGTTTTTTCGACGGCGTTGAAGTATTCCACTGATATGTTACTGCGTTTTTTTGAGAATACGAAACAGGCAAAATACACCAGACAAACGAAATTTTGTTATTAACTTTTTTCGTTTATTTTGTATTTTTCGTCTGTTTCGTACCTCAAAAAAATTCTGTAGCGTAACAAGGCGATTTGAAGAATGATCTGTTGATTGTAATGGTTGTTTGGATCGAAATGACTTTAACGATTGCGTAAAAATTTTCGGTTAATGGTCGGCAATTATGTTAAGAGAAAACGATCACACAAGAATTACATCTCGTCAATAATTTTTTTGTCATCAAATTTACATTACGGTAAAAGTATAAAAAGGTAATCCCCGATAAGTTATCGGCGTAGTAATAGCTGTTTGAAATTTCGGTTTGACAAATTGGTGATACGGAATTTATTCCGGTTTGTGGTGTGGTTGCAAAAAAATTCCGATAGTATTTTTTGTACGGATTTATTGAAAGTTGAAACTTGCCGATGACAAAAGAGACGGTTTATTCGATACGTTCGCTTTCGGACTTGAAGGAGTATGTTTATCGTACTTTGTGTAGGGATCATGAGCTTTTGGCGGATGCGTTTCCGACATCGGAGTCGGTGTTGCGGCGCGGCAGTTCGGAGTCGTGTGGAATGATGTTTTGTCTTCATGGTCCGAGAGCGGTGAAGTATAGCGCGATTTGGGAGAGGGACAAAGGGCGTGTTTTATTTTACGGTCCAAGCGGCAAACGATACCAACAAGTTGAACTTATTGACAAGATGATCGATTTGGATTCGTAGACGGATGTCGGTTTGTGGTTGGTTGGTGGTTTGGTGTTGTTGTGATTTTGTGTTGTCGTGTTGTTGTGATTTGTTTTTTGGGTTGTGTTGCATATTAGAGAGGTAAATTATGCTTGTATTGTCACGCAGGGAGGGTGAAATAATTAGGATCGGGAACGATATATTTGTGACGATTGTTCATGCGGCAAAGGACAGGGTACGTATCGGAATTGAGGCTCCGCACGATGCAGTTATATTGCGTGAGGAGTTGCGTCCGAAGTTGCATATCGAGCAAGACACGGTAGATCAAAACACAATAGAAGAAGACGATACCGCAGATAAAAACACCGCAAAAAACAGGACGAGAACAAAAAAGAATAAAGCAGCATAACACAACGCGGCATCGACACCAACACAACAACGACTAAATACAAAGACTCATTCAACCGCGCCGCCGGATTCGGTACTTTCACCGACAACCAGCACAACTTTTTTTGAGACGGCACCAGACTACTTTTTGAGAATAGCCTCCATAAGTTCAGCAAGAGCCGGATTGCCCGGCAACCGCTTGTCTGCATACGAAAAAACTTTCTTCGCGTCCTCTGTACGCCCCTTGATCGCTAAATCAAGAATCCAATGATAATAGACGTGCAGTTGATTTGTCTTAAATTTTTCGTAGTTGCTGTCGATGAAGCTGCCTTGATCGAGCATAATTGCTGCCAGATCGTATCTTTTTATTCCGCCGGTAGTGCTTCCCGACGATAACTCAATCGACCAGTTATTTATCGCAATCATAAAATTCCCCCACGCGGTTTCGTTGTACGGATCGAGATGCAACGCTTTTACGTTTACCATTACGGCAGCGGCGTATTGTTTATCATTCAGCAAGTCTACGCCGTTGTTGTAGTATATAGTCGCGATTAAATTCACGGCGGATATTTCGCGTAACTTTTTTGACAAGTCCGACAACTTCGCCGCCGCTTCCGCATCAACAACCTCACTCTCCAAACCAAGATTACTGTCCGAAATTTTATTTGCGGCAACAGCATTTTTTGAAATGATCGGTTTGGCGACACGTTGTATTGTGGCAGTTGCTCTCGCCGCTTCATCTTTCAATTCGTACCAATTTGCACAAGTCGTTTCGATGTCAATATACTTGTCGTTAAAATACACGCGGCTAAGCGCATGTCCGGGCATCTCAAGAGCGCGCACCTTCAAACCGGCTTGTTCGGCAATAACATTGAACAATATCGTTGCGCTAACGCAGTTGAATTTTCCCGTCTCAAATACACTGCTCAAATTTGTACAATTTATATCGTACTTACCGGTTAAGATTTCTTTGTGCAAAAGACGAAACAATTTTTCCGTCAATTTTTCCGCAGTTGCCGAATCAAGTTGTTGCCCGACTTGCAGATTCAGTTCGTTATAAACTTTCACAATTATTGCGTCTACTTTTGCCTTATAAGTACGTATTTTTACCGGATCGCGGAAACCTTCGGCGATCATTGCGGCACTGAACGGGTTGAAGTTATCCCATTTCCCGTCTTGGGCATCTTGCAACATTGATCGTTCGGCGGGATCGACGTTCCTGATGAGCATGTTGTACGGCAAAACAGGTTTGGTCAAATCTGAATTTACGCCGCGTTTGGGAATTATTCGAACGAGATAAGCGTCGTCCGGCATCGTAAAATTCAAAGTCTCCGAAACAGGACCAACAAATCTCAATATATCTTGCCGAAGCGGATCCGCCGCAGTATCTTTCGCACCTTGCACATTATTCCGGCTATCCGCAACCGAATTAGCAACAGATTGAAAACAGACAAACAGAATCAGAAACGGCAACAAAAAAAACAACCGATGATTCCTGACCCTCCGCCAACTGCTCTCTACATTTATATCAAATATCATCGCTCTAGCCCCCCATTATTACATATTTTGTACACTATAAAAAAACGGTTTGCCCACTTACACACAACATCAAAACATACGCAACGCATTATAAAATTCGTTGACGTAATAAAATCTACAAATATAAATTGAATATCGCAGCAACAAATACAACGCCCGCAAACATCAACGAAAGCTCAATCTCAAGCAGTTTACAAAACACCACAAAAGCACCAACAAGACTATATGATAAAACTACAAATTTGAAAACTACGTATTCAATTTTTTTACCAATAAAGTCAACAATTGAACATTTTCCGATCAGGATATAACAAAAAAAACGATTATGACAAATGTAAGGATTACACCGCAAAACTCATTTTTTCAATTCAATCAAATCAAAATCAGAACAACCAACCAAATCACTCCGTCCAAATTCGACGCAGTGATTCAAATACGAATCTCATCACCAGTCTGTTTGAAAAATTATCCGGCACAAAGTTTTCAAAATTCCGTGATTTACATGTTGAAGAGAATTGTATAAACGACACACAAACGATGGTATTGGATTTATTGTTCAAAAGTTTTATTGACAAATTGTGTTCCTTGACTGATGTTGTATTCATCTTTATCTACACAAAAATCGCTGAACAGGTCGGACGGGTTTTGGAAAATCTTTTTTAATTCGTCGATTATTGTGGGTGGTAGTTGTGTGGCGTTTGTGCGGCGTAGATGTGATGAAACCATAATTACCATATAACTCCCTTCCGATTTTAGCTCGAATTCGAATTTGCCATCCGCGCCGGTTCTTTGCACAACCCCGCCCAACTCCATAATCCTATGAATATTGTCGCTGTTTGGGTCGAAGTTCCCTTCGTCGGCTCGTAGACCTTTACACGAAATCAATACGGGCGTTCTCGCTTCTTTGGGAATACATAATATTGTCGCGTCTGCATCGGGTGTTTTGACACCGAATTCATTTCTGTACGATAATGTCCCTTTGAGCATAATTTTTTTGTTTGCAATATTTCCGGTCTCAACTGGGTCAATATGATTTGCGATTCTGCCGGTGCTGTTGGTTGCGTAACCCAAAAAAAATCCGCCCAAGAAGCCCGCAAAAAATATCACCAAAATCGTAACAAGCACAAGCCAACGATACGCCGACAATATTGACTTCAAACCGACAAAACCGATAGCAATCGTATCATTGTTGATTGTTGGGTCGGTGGTAGTGTTATTGTTTGTTGTCTGATTGTTTGGTGAGTCGTTGTTTGCGAATGGGTCAAAATCGCCTTGATTTATAAGGTCAAAAGGTTTATTATCCGTATCGTTATCATTGATTGAAGTCCAAAATTCATCGATCCATTTGTCAACTTCATCCGTTTCAAGTGTTCCGAGATTATTTTGCAAATTGCTTGGAGCGGTTACTTTTGCCGGTATTGGTTTTTGGCTGTTGTTCTTTTCGGTTGTCCGCTTCTGACGCATGTAATTGTAGAGTTGTTCTGCCTTCGGATCAGATTTGGAAGGAACAACCAACTTCTTCAGACATTGCGGACAAACAACAACCCGACCGGACATTTGACTCCCTAACTTCATCATCAATTGACAATGCCCACAAAAAAAACGAATCGGCTGATGGTTATTGGTATCCATTTTTATATTTTCTTGTTGATGTTGTGTTAAATGAGTTGTCCGTTGAGTCTATCTGGTGGTATCCATGGTTCGAGTTTTTCGGCGATTTCGATTGCAGTTTGGATTCGTTTTGTTGGGTCTTTGTGTAACATTGTCAGGACGAGTTCGGCGATGTGGAATGGGATTGTCTGATTTAGGACTCGCGGGTCGGTTGGTTCGGTGTTTATGTGGGCGGTAAGTTTTTGTTTGGTATCTCCTTTTGGAAATGGCACGGTTCCGGTTAGGAGTTGGTAAAACGAACAGCCGATTGAGTAAATATCCCATGCCGGAGACGGTTCATTTGGCTTACGAATTTGATCCGGCGCGACATAGTCAATCGTCCCCGCAATTTTGCCCACGTACAACTTGTCAAGCTCACGATCAAAAGAACTACTCTCATCTAAACTGGCTTCGATTGGTTTTGAATTGTATCGGTTGATGTCGTATTCCAAAGAAAATCCGAGATCGATCAACTTCACGTTGCCGTTGCGTGAGAGCAAAATGTTTGCGGGTTTAATGTCGCGGTGAACGATTCCTTGATCGTGGAGATATTGTACAGCATAAGCCAAGTCCGCAATAATCGCCGCCGCAATATCAAACGCAATAACTCCCTCGTGATGCAATAACGTCCGCACATCGCCGCCGTCAACATACTCATGCACCATAAAATCAACATTGCCATCGTGTCCGGCATCAATAAACCGAACCAAATTCGGATGCTTTAAACGCCTTTGCAATTTTATCTCTTTCAAAAAACGCTCGGATAAATCCGCCGTCGATTTCACTATCGGCAACACCTTCAACGCAACAGGCGGCTTATAATCGGCATGAGATGTCGGCAATATTTTAGGCGGATGAACAATACTGTTTTGCGAATCTTTGTGATACTCGCATCCAAGAAACACGTGACCGTAACCGCCTTTGCCAATTGCATTAATAATCCAATAATTCCCCAAAGTAAATTTTGTGCGTCCTTCCCAAAGTTGAGTTGATTGCCAATGATTCAGGATGCCGTAACTGATCAGCATCTCGGCAAGACGTTTATCAAGCTCTGTCATTTGTGATTGATTTTGGCTTGCGGTATCGCCGTCAAGTGTTGCTGATTTATCGTCGAATTTTGTTGTTGAGTCATTTAGCGCAACGGAAACTCTTTCGTCAATTTTTTTGTTGTCGGCAATTTTTTTTGCGGTACGAATTGCTGACATTTTCCCGTAACGCAATCGCACGCCGTTCTGCATGACTCCATTTTGCAAAAAATCTATTACTTGTGAATTTGAGATATTTTTGATCAAATAAATGCCGGAAGGAGTGTTGTTTGCGGGGTTCGATTCCTTGACGGTGCTGTTACTTTCGTCGGGCGGCAATTTAGATTTCGGATTGTTGTGATCTTGTGGTGTTGTGTTTGTAAGAGTGCTACCGGCAGACTTACCGGATTCGGTTTCAGACGATATATTTTTCCGCCGCTGCAAGATATCTTCATAAGATTCACGCAACATTTTGTCCAAAACATCTCGCTTAACAAGACCGCTCATTCGGGCGTACTGATAAAATTTGGGGTAGTTCACGGGACAGGAGGGAAAGAGGTGTTTCAAATGTAATTCTATCACCGGTTATCGGATGATTGATACTTAACTTATAAGCATGTAACGCAATTCTGGAATTGTAAACCAAAGACGATTTTTCACGTGATGATTTATTGTAACGATAATGATCGTTGTGATAATTCGTGTTGTTGTGTTGTTTGTGACCGTGTTGTTTGTGATGTGGTGAGTGCGGTTTCGTCGGGCAAATTAGCACGTTGCGTTTTGCGCCGTATTTCAAATCACCAAGAATAGGAAATCCGTGAGCCGCCAATTGAGCGCGAATCTGATGTTTACGACCCGTTAAAAGATTTATTTCAACAAGCGAGTCCGCACCAACACTTTCAATTTTGCGGTAATGCAATTTCGCTTCCTTGCCCGGCGCGTCGGAATCGTCGGCTTCGGTATCAATATTTTCGGGGCAATTTGTGTTACCGTTCGTTGTGTTCTTTCTTTGGGTCAAGCTCTGGGTCAAGCTCTGGGTCAAGTGTACTTTGCGATGACGTTTATCTTCGTAAATATTGCCGGTCAAGTCAGCTTCGTTCGGGAAAATTGAACCTTCAACTATTGCGAGATAAATTTTTTCAACTGTATGATTGCGAAATTGCTCGTTTAATCTTGCGGCGGCTTTTGATGTCCTCGCAAAAAGAACGATACCCGACACCGGTACATCAAGACGGCTGACAACTCCAAGATAAACATCATGCGGTTTGTTATATTTTTTTTTAATGTAATCCTTCGCCAACGTCAACAACGTCTCCTCACCGGCAGGCAACCCCATCGTAGCAAGACCAGCCGGTTTTAATACAGTCAAAAGATGATTGTCCTCATACAAAACATCAATCATGAGTTGCCTCTCTTCTCCGCGTTCTTTGCGTCTCTGCGCGAAATAAAAAAATTATTTCGCGCGGAGACGCAAAGAGCGCAGAGGGGGAAATTATTTAGTTTGTTTTTTTATTCTTAATATACTTTTACACTTAAAAATTCCCATTTCAATTTCAATCACCATGATTTGTAGAGGTGCAAGGCATTGCGTCTCTACTTTGCCCTTTACCAATACGCCGTATCAATACGCTGCATCAACGCCCTGAAAGGGCAAAATATCATAGCGTAGGGCAACGCCCTACGACAATTGATTGTAAATAACCTTCGCCCCAACGGGGCAATAATATCAGACCAAACGGAAGTTTTTAGTTTTCAGTATTGATTCGTTAGCGATGGTCGCTTGCGACCGACGAGATGTAGCGGGAATCGTGTTGATTATTCCAAACCGTCACCCACCGGCGTAGCCGACAATTGCCGCGAAGCGGCACGGACTGGAACGCGGGCATCCCGCCCTTGTTATACCACACATCTTTTCTGGACTATCATTTATTTTTACGTTGATACCATGTATCGTTGTACTTGCGTGTTCGGTTTGGATTGGAACAA
>JAISQS010000146.1 GCA_031274045.1 Planctomycetaceae bacterium
AAATTTAACAAAGATTAAAAAAATGAAAAACCAAAAAACAAGTTCAACAAATTTCCCCAAAGTCATAGAAATTGCCGAAGCACCAACACAACCAGACTCCACACAAGAACCACAAACACAAGAACCGGAACGCTCCGGCAACATCTATGACGCTTATCTTCGCAAAATTTTTATGACGTTCATGTATTTTATGGATTTCATCCGCCATTATGCGAAGGAGGGTATTTTTGACAAGCTCGATTGGAGTACGTTGAGGTTGATGTCGCCGCATTCATTTGACAAGAATATCAGAGAACGAATCGCCGATCTGGTTTTCATGTGTGATCTGAAAAAGGTTGGCGACAATGCTACGGTTAGTATTGTGATAATAATTGAGCATTCGGGTGGTTCGCTGTTTTATTTGCCGAAGCGTTTTTTGGAATATCTGGTTGGAATTTGGAATCGTATTGCGGGCAAAGAGAACGAACGAAAACTTTTGCCGTCGCCATACTTCATGCTCATTAGAACCGGCACAAAAAGCATGACCAAAGAAGAGAAAGAAGGCAAATATCCCAAAACGAGCGACATGTGCGCGAAGGACGATGTTATTGATATTGTCAAGGGATTGGATTTTGACTACACTGTTGTTTCGTTGCCTGATATTGATTTGGACGATTTGGCTGGCGGACCTGCGGTCAAAACCGCACTTGGCGTGGCAAAAGTTTTAACGGAAAATCGTCCAAACGATTTGCGGCTTGCATTGATTCCATTGATGCAATGCGAAGACAACGCACAACGGATTGAAATATTGGTAAGTGCGTTGACTCTGCTTGATCAATATTTAAAATCGCACGATCAAAAACTAGACGAGCAAATGCTCGACCAAACAATAGGTACCATACTAAAAGGAAAGGAGAAAGAAAATATGATAATGTCAATTTTCGACGAAAAAATATTAGAAGGTAAAATCGAAGGTAAAATCGAAGGTAAAATCGAAGGTAAAATCGAAGGTGAAATCGAAGGTCAAGCTAAAGGCGAAGCTAAAGCTGTTGTCGCGATTCTTAACGAGCGATTTAAGAGTGTCCCTAGACCTATCCATAAAAAAGTCGAAGCAATACGCAAACAACGGGATACCAGTAAATTATTGTCGTTAGTATTGGCGGCGGCTACTTGTAAGTCGATCAAAGATTTTCAGAATGCTTTGAATTGATGTGTTGGTTGTCGGAGATTATGAGGAGAAATAAAATATGATAATGTCAATTTTCAATGAAAAGAGAATCGAAGGTCAAACCAAATGTGAGGTTGAAGCTGTTGTCGTGATTATTGGCGAGCGATTTAGGAATGTCATTAGTGCTTTGTTTTTCTTAAAATTGGGATTGTAGTGTATACTTCTATCCTATGACGCAGGTTGTGGTGCGGGGTACTTCGTCATCCTATTTTTCAGAACTCTAAAGCACTAGTAACAAGCTGGAGTATTTTTCGTGCAAATTCCAAAGGTTGCAATTGTAGGGCGTCCGAATGTTGGCAAATCGAGTCTGTTTAATTGGTTGATTGGTCAACGTGTATCGATAGTTGATTCGGTTGCGGGAGTGACGCGTGATCGTGTTACGTTTTTGCTCGACCTTAATTCTGAAGGCGAGGATCCGCAGTATATAGAGTTGATTGATACTGGTGGTATTGGGATAGTTGATGAGGATAATCTTTCGGAGCATATTGAGGAGCAGATCAATATTGCGCTTCAGACGGCTGATATAATTCTTTTTGTTGTTGATTCTCGTAGTGGTTTGGTGCCTCTTGATGAAGTTGTTGCGGAGCGGTTGCGAAAGCTTAATTCGCCGATAATTCTTGTTGCAAATAAATCCGATAACGAGCGGGACGAACGAAACGCAAACGAATTTCAACACTTCGGATGGGGTGTTGTTGCTGTCAGTGCGCAACAGAAACGCGGTCGGGTGAATTTGTCGGAGGTGATTAGGGAGCGGTTGGAGTCGGAGAAATTATTTTGTGATAAGGAGTCTGATCAATCCGAACCGATAATGAAGCTTGCGGTCGTGGGGCGGCGCAATGTTGGAAAGAGTACGTTTATAAATGTCCTGATCAACGAAAACCGCGTAATAACGGCAGATGTTCCGGGAACAACACGCGACTCAATAGATGTCCGTTTTGAAATGGATGGCAAAGTATTTATTGCGATTGACACACCCGGTTTTCTGCGGCGCAAAGGAGTAAAAACCGATCTGCAATTTTATAGTACAAATCGTGCGGAAAAGAGTATTCATCGTGCGGATGTTGTGTTGATGTTTTTTGAGGCATGTTCACAAATCCAGACGATTGAGCGGCAATTGCTCTCATTTATCAAGGAAGAAATGAAGCCGTGTATTTTTGTGGTGAACAAGTGGGACACAATGGTCGGACAGATGCCGACGGAAACGTGGGCTGATTATATTCGTGATAGTTTTCCTGATTTACGTTATGCGCCGATTGCGTTTATTACGGGGCAGACGGGAAAGAATACAAAGATGATGTTGAATCACGCGCAAATGTTGTTCAACCAATCTCGGCAAAGAATCTCAACCGGACAATTGAACAAGTTGGTAACGTTAGCACTGGAAAACAATCCGCCGCCGTTGCATCATTTTCACAAACCGAAGGTTTACTATGCTTCGCAAGTATCAATCGCGCCGCCGACAATTGTGTTGTTTAGCAACATGCCCGACGCATTCTCGCCGCAATATCAAAGATATCTAATAAA
>JAISQS010000179.1 GCA_031274045.1 Planctomycetaceae bacterium
GGGCAATCGTATATCATCGAGATAAAACTTATCCATGATTACGATACACCAAAGGAAGTCAAAAAAGAAGGTCTTGAACAGATACTAGAGTATCGTAATAAATTTGACAAAACGATTCCATGTTATCTGATAATTTTTGACCGACGCAGCGAAGGTAAAAAAGCTACATGGGACGAACGAATTACTTGGGACGTTGAAGATGGAGTTGTTGTTATAGGATGTTGAATTACGTCATAATCGGTTGAGTGCAAGTGAAATACTGTTGGTGTGATTTTCGCTTGCACTTATTGTTGCGCTAAATCTGTCAACAATTTTTTTTCGTCGCAACAAGCAACTCCTCTCATTGATATTACCATCGTTCTTCCAGTAACGGTATCGAACGGATTTAGAATCACCGCGATTATTATCATTTTTCGTAAATGCCGATGATTTGTGTTTTGTGTTTGTATGTTTTCATTTTTGGGACACCTTGTTCGAGGAACGGATTCCAACCTTCTATTTCGGCGCGGTATGTGTTTTTGAATAACATGCTGATAGGGAGATCAACATTGTCAACAGGCTGCGTCTGCCGATAATTTGTTTTGGATGTACGCGCGAACTCGACCATATTTCGCGGCGTTTGCGGGGTTGCTTCTATAGTTGTTGGTGTTGGTTGCGATGGCGATGCCGTGTCTGTAGACTTCAATACTACCTGCTCACCCGCGTTAATATTTTCCGCAAAAAATAATTTATCATCGGACGAACAGACAAAAAGAGATTTTATTTTTACGCCTAATCCATTGGTTGCTGTTGGTGCTTCGGGATCAGACCAATTGAACGTGATATTTAATTTTTGTTGCGATTGTATTTTGCGCAACATAAAATACGCCGGTACTCGCGGCAAAATCCAACTTCCCGCCAGAACTTGATTTCCCGCTGCGTTCATTTTTAATTCAATTGTTCCGTAATCTCCTTCCATGTACGGCATTATTTCTGTTTCCGGCGAGAATTGGGGAGTTCCGGGAGTGAATGTTGAGTAATATCCAACCTTGCCCCAAGTTGCCGCCGTGCCGCGTCGTTGATCAAGAATTGTAATTGTGTCCGAACTCGATTGACTCAATATCCCCTCACTAATGAAGCTGGTCAAAAGCACAATAAAACTTGCCAAAAGCGATGTCGCAGGAACCGTCCAAATCAACCATATTCGGCGATTCAACGCCCGCAAAACAAATACATTCACCGGTCCAATCACTACCGCAAAAACCACAATCAATAACAACACCAACCTAATATTAACACCATAATTTGCAAGAACAGGCATAGAATTATGCCATTGCTCCATCATCACAAAATTTTGTGTAAACCGGTTACTCTGCGGTTGCATGCTCTCTAACTTGGAAAATTGCTTATTGCCGGCTTCATCAATTTTTCTCACGATGCTATCAAAAAAAGAAGATTCCTTCGCAACATCCGCCCCCGTCGCACCAAGTACAAACACCTTGCCGTAAACAATCGAAAACTCTCTTTGATCCTTATTTTCAGCACTCTCGCCGTTTTGTAAAATCAACTTCCAATCCACAGGCAACTCCCAATCCTTGCCCAAAATAACTATCATTCCGCCAATCTCGACGTATTGCATTATTGCGTTCAAAACGGACTGCTTACGCATTGATAAAGTTTTCCACTCGCCGCTTGTTATTACCAAACAATCAAACCGCGAATACGCAAGCCACGATTCACTCCACTCCTCAATCGGTAAATTTGAAAATGAACAGTTCATTGGTTGTGGAGGTTCGGGAGTTGCTGAGCCGTGTGTTACTCTTGATGTAGTTGATGTAGTCGGTGTTGGTGTTTTGGCTGTTGCGGATGTGGTATCGGGCGTGTCTGTTGATCTCTTTGTAAAGAAGTCGCGTATTGCTTGCGGCACTTGTTGGGTGAAACATATTTGCGAATAGGCAGGAGTGCCGCCATAATACGAACGTGTGTTAAACATGTGATTACATGTTCGACTCATTTCATCCCTTTGATTTCTGCCGTCAATATTAACTGTTATTGTCGCGTTTGATGAGTAAATATCCAATCGAACCGGCGGCTGCAACATACGAAGAACCACATAACAGCCGGCAGGAACTTCAACCGCATCCGTAGACAAAACCAAAGGCTTCGTGCGATTAAATGTTTCAGCAGGCGACAACGACAACTTCACCTTGTGCGGTTCCGTATCGCGATTTTGCACACGAAAACGGTACTCTTGATAACCATGTATCGTGTTGTTCGAATTAGACGCAGAAAAATCTGCTATCTCCGTAATCGTAATTTGCCCATAAGTCTCAGCAAATAACCTTCCGGTAAACAAAACACAAATCAACACAAAACAACTAATAATCTTTTTCATTCTCAACTTCTCCTCAAAAAAAAGTTTTCAGCACAACTGACAAAACACGACAATAACAAAACACCGATCACAATCTCGATACAATCTTCGCAAATTAAAATACGCTTTCAGTTTTTTTATAAAATAAATTGTTACATCATTAGTCTTCGTTCTCATCTTCATTATCCTGACAATAAGGTGATGGAAAATTTTGCTCTATAAATATCCCTTCCGGAAAGTCAATATCATTCAGACAGACTGTTTTTTCAGTACCAAAATACATGTAATAATCCCATCCGAAATGAAGATATGTCCCATAATCCCCACCAAAAGCACACCAAAAATTACTGCGAAGACTTGCTCGAGTTAATATCTCGATTTCTGCAAGAGAGCAAATACGACCGGGTTTGATACTCTTAGCAAATTTCGGGTCAACATTAAAAAAGGCATTGGTAGTGAAAAAAGGATAAATAATACGCCTTGCAGATAGGTCGTCTTGTTTCACAACAACAAGATTTTCTAATCCTATATGTTTTAGTAAAAGTAAAACTGTTTTGACGTAGGAGTCTTCGGTCTGAAGATACTGGGTTGCGGTGAATATCTCCCCTTCAAAAGTTTTACCTATATCGCATACTTCAGTCCACTCATTTTTGTAATAGGCACCATTTGGATGTCTATAACAGGGATTATATTTTGTTATGCGTAGTTCCATAAACTAATTCTTAATTGTTTTGTTAGGTCTTCATTCCGATTCATCAGTTTTTTTACCTCTGTGTTTGTCAATTATTCATTTTGCTTCGCAGATTCGCGGGCAACAGACATCGATTTATCACCGACGCGTGTCTCGCCAACTCCGATTGGGTAGGTATGATAATCGGCAATTGTCAAATTGTAAACAGTGGCGATTTCATTGCGGGACTTGAGACTCAAAACGTGCGATTTTGGATTGTAAACGCGATAAGAATTTTTTGCCAACTTGTCCCAAAGATTTCGTTGCGCTAATTGTTGTCGGTGAGTCGCAAAACAAAATCCGCAATCCGTGTGAGTTCTTTTTTGCTGATATTGATTGTATTGATGCTTTCAAGCTGGTATACTCTGCGGGTGTTGAGATGTTGTCCGATGTTGGCAATGTTGACTGATGTCGGCGGCGGTTTCGTTGAGTTGCGGTCAATTCGCGGTCAACTCGGAAAGATAAGATTTATAATGAGTTGTGTTAAGTATAACGTCAACGAAAATTCGTAGTGCATTGTGCATATTATCCAAAAATGACGCAATATATTGAAGCGGTAAACGGTCGGGTGACACCGGAGATGGAGTTGGTAGCGGCGGGTGAGTATTTGCTGCCGGAGTTTGTGCGGTCTGAGGTTGCGGCGGGTCGGCTTGTTATTCCGGCTAATAAAATTCATCTGTCAAAACGGCTTTCACCGATTGGAATCGGTATTTCTTTACGTACTAAAATTAACGCTAATCTCGGCAATTCTGCTTTGAGTAGTGATTCTTTTTGCGAGATTGCCAAAGTGCAAAACGCGATCAAATATGGTGCTGATACGGTGATGGATCTTTCTACCGGAGTTGATATAGATCGTCTGCGTCAACGTATAATAGATGAGGTTTCTGTTCCGGTTGGTACGGTGCCGTTGTATCAAATTTGCGAGGAGCTTGATGATGTGACGGACATGACGGTTCAAAATATTCTTGACGCGGTTGAGCATCAGGCGCGTCAAGGCGTAGATTATATGACGATTCATGCGGGTTTGTTGCGTGAGCATATTGGTTTTGTTGATGAGCGGTTGACGGGGATAGTTTCGCGCGGCGGTAGTTTGACGGCGAAGTGGATGATCGCGCGTGGGGCGGAGAATCCGTTCTATGAAAACTTTGGCGAGTTGTGTGAGATAATGCGTGAGTATGATGTCTGTTGGAGTATAGGTGACGGGTTGCGTCCGGGTTGTTTGCATGACGCGTCTGACGCAGCGCAATTTGGCGAGTTGGAAGTGATGGGCAAGTTGACTTTGCGCGGCAGGGAACTTGGATGTCAAGTTATGATTGAAGGACCGGGTCATGTTCCATTTGATCAAATTGAGATGAATGTGAAGCGTCAAATTGAGGTGTGTGATGGGGCACCGTTTTATGTATTGGGTCCGGTGGTCTGCGATATTGCGCCGGGTTACGATCACATCACAAGCGCAATCGGCGCGACAATGGCAGCGTATCACGGCGCGGCAATGCTTTGTTATGTTACGCCGAAGGAACATCTTGGATTACCGGATATGGAGGACGTGCGGGCGGGTGTTATCGCGTACAAAATCGCAGCACACGCCGCAGATGTCGCAAGACACAGACCAAATGCACGCGAAAAAGATGACGCAATGGCAAAAGCAAGATTCAACTTCAATTGGGAAGAACAATTCAGATTGTCACTAGACCCGGAACGAGCAGAAGAATATTACAAAAATTCAAGAAAAAATAACAACAATAACAACAACGAAACCTCTTGCCCAAAAAACGGCGATGTCGAAAACTACTGCACAATGTGCGGACCTAAATTCTGCGCAATGCGAACGACTCATGATTTAAATGAGTTGAGGCATCTTGAAGGAGAAAAAAATTAGTGATTATTTCGGA
>JAISQS010000231.1 GCA_031274045.1 Planctomycetaceae bacterium
AAAGATAAAAAATTCTAGGCTCTTTTATATTTTTATGTTGTAGCTTTAAACATTTTGTTTTGTGTATTCGGCTTGGACTAAGGCAACCTCGTAGAGGTTGAATTTCGCTTACCCCGTGCAAGCGGATCGCAGCACGGGGTAAGCGTGTAATCGAAGCACGAACCCCGTAGGGGTTCAACTTAAACGAGAAAATTTCGGAACGTGAGCCACATGCTTTAATACGTTATTTGTGTGAGCTTGATGGTTATCAGGTACAGTTGAACCCCTACGGGGTTCATGCGTGTTCGGAATCGTTGTATCCCCGTGCTGCACTCCGTTTGCACGGGGTTATCAATATTCAACACCTCCGGTGTTGTTTTTGTCCAAGCCATGCTAAAAACCATAACGATTTAAGCTATCAACAAGAAACAATAAAAGAGCCAAATTCTAAACGATTCTCGTTAAAAAAAACTAAAACCGAATCTTTGTGATCTTCGTGATCTTCGTGCATTGTGCGCAACAAATTTTATACCGCTTAAAAATTACCAAATTATGACGGTCAGTAGTCAGTAGAATAATTTTTGATTATGATCTTTACGTTGTGATGTGATGTGATGTGATGTGGCAATATTGATATTGGCTGTATTGTTGTTTTGCGGGTGTGATAGAATGTTTGCGTTTCGTCAATAGTGATCGAAATTAGGAGAGAGTGTTACTGAATAAACAATTATGCGGAGGTTTATATGTATATGTTTGAAGCGGAGTTTTTTATGTTTTTTGTGTTAGTCATTTTTGTTGCTATTTTTGTTATTGTTTTGATCTTGTCGGCACCGATTGCGTTTGTGTGGTGTTGTTTTTTGAGCAAGCGAATTGGGCTTTTGGAAGAACAAAATAATCTGCTACGGACAACATTGAAACAACAATCCAATTTGCCATCAAACCAAACAACAACATCCGCAACTGAGTCAACTGAGTCAACTGAACCAACAGACCCAACAACCACACGTTGGTCACAAACAATCCCATGGATAAAAACAACACCGACCTCCGCCGCCCAACTCGATCCGGCTCAACTCGATCCGGCTCAACCAGAATCAATACAATCAGAACCAACACAACCCGAACCAACAGAGCTAGAACACGAACCAACTCAACCAACTCCGGTTGATTTGATTACGCCGTTGCAACCACCGCCGGTTGAACCACCGCCGGTCAAAAAACCTCGAACCGATGAAGAATGGGAAAAAACTCTTCCCGTTACACCAACCGATAACGGCAATTTCGCTTGGCAATCTCTTGAACTTTGGATCGGTCGTAAACTTCTTGGTTGGATTGCGGTTTTGGGATTTATTGTTTCGGCGGCGTTGTTTATTCGTCACGCGGTTCAATCCGGTTGGATTGGTCCCGAAATGAAAGTTTTGGGTATTGCTGTTTTTGGTACGGCGTTTCTTGTTGCGGGAAAATATTTTTGGCAAATCGGTTGGCAACGCTTTTCGACAATGCTTTCCAGTGCCGGAATCATTATTGTTTTTCAGGCGGGTTATGCTTCATTTGCGTTTTACAAATTGATTACGGTTTCAACGGCTGGTGTTGTGATGCCGTTTATTATTTGCGGTTCATTTTTGCTCGCGTGGCATTATGGTTCAAAATTGCTCGGTGTTATTTCGATTCTTGGCGGTCTGGCGGTTCCGATGCTTCTTTCGACCGGCAATGATCGCTATCCCGAATTTTTTACTTATCTGATCATTCTGAATATCGGCACAATTATTCTTGTCAATTTGTTACGGCGAGCGTCAATCGGGTTTATTGCTTTTTGGGGTACGCAAATTGAATTTTGGCTGTGGTATTCCGAATATTATTATCCGTTAAATTCAATCTTGTCGGAAAAACTTGTTGCTGTTCTGATTTTTCAAGGGTTGTTTTATCTCGCTTATCTTATCGATACGACAATTGCCGCCATGATTCCGCGTTCCTACGCCCAACCGACTTGGGATGACGCAATGCGTGCGATTCTTGCGCCGATTCTTTTTTTCGGTACGATTTGGCAACTGCTTCATAACGAGTTGACGCTTGGTTCTTGGCTTGGTGTTGTTGCGTTTATTGGGGCATTGTGGTACGGACTTCTTACGGTACTTTATTCAAAGCATCTTGCAAGAATTTGGGATGTTGAAGTTGATCAAAAGTTGTCGGTGTATTGGAAGGCGGCACCGAGTGCGGCGACTGTTATTGCGTTGGGTTTTGTTGCGATTGGTATTCCGCTTCATTTTGATGCGGCGTGGTTGGCACTTGGTTGGTGTACGGTTTTTGCCGGTCTGTGGTACTTCGGGCATCGGCAAGAAAATAAAACATTCCGCGTCATGGCAATCGGTTTTATGATTCTCGGAATCGGTCGATTGTTGCACGATATTTTTGAACTCGGAAAAATCAGTAACGCGGTTTTGCCTTTGACAAAATTTCCTGTTACTACGTTTTTTGATCTGCCATCTTTTGCAGCGATTTTTATTGCAATTATTGCCGTCATTTTGACCGACCGATTGATCGCGGCAAAAAACAAAAATAAAAACAAAGAACCGTATCGCCGATTTAACTTTTGGATTGGAGTGGGCGGTTATGTTTTTTTAACGCTGTTTCTGTCGGCTGAATTATTACAATATTTCTCGCTTCGTACAGAAATTTATGATCCGCATATTTATTGGGCATCGTTATCACTCACGGCTCTTTGGAGTCTCTTGGTATTATTGTTGCTGCAAATCGGACTCGTGTTCCGTTCTCAACTTTTGCGGCAAGTTGCCTTGTTCCATTTCGCTATTGTCGTTGTCAAAATGTTTGCAGACTTCTTTGCGCGTGAATATTTTTTGGAACCGATTACAAATCCGTTTTGCCCGATTATGATTTTTGCAAGTTTCGTTTTGATTGCAGTTGGCGTTCAATCACAATTTGATAAACGATTCACTGAAGAAAAAACGATTGCGGGCGTGTTGGGAGTTGTTGGAATATTTTCGCTGCTTGGCGTTCTGTCGATTGAATGTTACCAATTCTTTTTGCGAAGTCCGTTATCGTTATTGTTATCATTGCCGTTACTGATTCCGTCGGAAACGATCAACGATGCCGTAACACGATCATTTGCGTTGGGGATGTTGTCGATTCTTTGGACGTGCTATGCTGTTATTTTGCTTGTTTTGGGAATATTGTTTCAGAGCAAAATTTTGCGGGGCTGCGGTCTTATTGTGTTATTCGGAACGTTAATCAAAATCGCGTTAATAGAACTTTTCCAACGCCCCGATTACAGCGTGTCATTTCTCAATCCGTATTTTGTAACGATGCTTGTGCCGGTGTTGACGGTGATGTTGGCTGGCGTTTGGATGATTCGGATCAGACCGGCAAACGATAAAACCGAACGTGACGCATTTCTTGTGACAAGTTTGTCGGGAATCATGTTGCTTTGGGTCTTTTTGTCCGTCGAATGTTTTACTTATTTTGTCAAAAATCCGTTTCTCATAGAGCAAGCAGATCAAACAATGCAAACATTTATTGCAACAGTGTCGTTGTCGGTTCTTTGGACGTTGTGTGCGGGAGTGTTGATTGTTGTTGGAGTGAAGTGCCGATCTGTTTGGCTTCGCGGGTTCGGCTTGTTAATTTTTGCAGCAACGATTACAAAGATAATCGCTCTTGTCTTGTTTCATCGTCCGGCGTTTGAAATTCCGTTGTTGAATCCTTATTTTATCGCTATTTTTGTAGCGTCTGCGGTTATGATTGCGGTGTCGGTGTGGAATACGCGGCTGCGTCCTTTGACAGACCAACGAGAACGCAACAGTTTTTTTGTATTCGGTATTTTGGGAATCGGTTTGTTGTGGGCGGCATTGTCGGTTGAGTGTTTCGATTATTTCAAAATCCGTATCGATTTGCCAAACAACCAATTCCTTGCAACAATATCATTGACCGTATTCTGGACAATCTCGGCAATCATCATCGCCATTATTGCCGCAACATCCCGATCTCGACCGCTTCGGATATTGTCAGTTGGTTTGCTTTTAGTGACGTTATTGAAAGTCTGTTTTACGGAACTTTTAACGCGACCGGATTATTTGACGCTGTTTTTGAACCCGTATTCCGTTCCGCTCAACTTGTTGGCGTTTGCGTTGATTTTTGTTTGTGTTTTTCTGATTTCGCAACTTAATGAGAATGATTCTGAGGAGCGGGATGTGTATCGATTATTTATGTTTTCTGGGGTTGTGTTCCTTTGGCTGGTCTTGTCGTTGGAATGTTTCAAGACCGTTCGGTTGCTTCAAGGAGCAGAAAGCGAAGCGTGGAAGGCTCAAATGAGTTTATCGATTCTTTGGTCGGTTTTTGCGGGTGTTTTGATTTTTGTTGGGTTTGTTTGGCGTTCGTCGGTGTTACGTTGGATGGCGATTCTGCTTTTTGCCGTTACGTTGACAAAAGTTTTATTTGTTGACATGGCGGGAGTCCATGAGTTGTACCGTTTCGGCGCGGTGTTTGTGTTGGCAATTTTCCTCGCACTGGCTGCCTGGGCGTACCAACGGTTCAAACCGGAACAAAATAGTAACAAATCATAACCATCCACGTTATAACAATATTAAAAAAACGCCAACACTCGCGATTCGTTAACGTTCACGTTCACCGGTTTACCCACGCGATGGTGTTCAATTTATGTTTGCAGATTTCATCGCCTGTACTCTAACGAAAGACATCGTGCATAATATGCTAACGGTATGAAGTTTTTTGAACAGAAAAGATAAATGCGACCATGAAAGATAATAAAGGAAATTTATGAATAAATCAAAATACACCGAATCTCAAAAGGACTTCGCGCGGGAACAACTTATTTCTTGTACAATATACCGTGACTCGCTCCCTTATCACGAAACATTTGATCAATTATTTCGTCTATATAATAAGAGCGGTTTGCCAAAATTGTCGGAGCGTGATTTTTGGTTGTTGTTGATTGCGGTTAGTAAGGAGGAAAAAATTAAGCAAACGAACGCTTCAAAACTTCCTGCTGTTATTGTGTCACAAGAAGAGCGGCACGAATTGATACGGCTTTTTCCTGATAAAATTGGTAAGCGTTATCTGCTTCCGTACACAGATGAATTTGAGTCAGTGTATCGAGAATTTGTCAGCCAAGTTGATAATCATTTGACCAAAAATGAATTTTGGCGTGCGTTGGTCAAAGCGTTAAAATCTGTACGAAAAGAGGATATCATTAGCGGAAAAGGTGCTTATCATTTTTCTCACGAACAGCGTAATGAGTTGGTCAGTATGAATCCGTGGTGGAACGGCGGCAATATTCCTGACGTGCCGGATTATAAACGTTCCATTTTTCATACGCTTTGCGAACAACTAACCGATTTTACGAGGTATAAACCTTATTACGCAATTCGCGGACCGCGTCAGGTTGGAAAGACAACAGTTATTGCACAGTTAATAAAAAAACTTCTCGATGAAAAAATAACAGTTCCAAGTCATATTTTATGTTTCTCATTTGACAATTCTGAAATATTAAAACTTGAACATCCTCTTTTGCATGTTGTGCGTTGGTTTGAAAATAATATTGTTAAAGATACATTTAATAACGTCTGGAAAAAGAATCAACCGGTGTTTCTTTTTCTTGATGAAGTACAAGACGTACCGGATTGGAGTCTCCAACTCAAAAATATTATCGACGCGCAAATGTGCAAGTGTCTGATAACCGGTAGTTCTGCGCTTCGTATTTTGGCGGGTCGAGAGTCGTTGCCGGGGCGGCTGGATTACTACAACGTTAATTCGCTTAGCTTATCCGAAATAGCTGATTTTTACGGCAAAACGATTCCGCCTTTTCGAGACGAAATTTGTTATGTTGATTTGGTCAAAAAAGATTTTTGGGTTGAATTGTGCAATTATAATCCGCCGTTTTTGGACGAGACGTTTGAGAAATTCAGTGAGCTTGGAGGTTATCCGTTTTGTCATGTGGAGGGTGCGTCAGGTTTTGCCGCACGAAAAAGATTTTTACAAAATAATGTTACGCGGCGAACAATCGAACACGACATCAGAACCAGTATCGGAAAAGCACCAATTGTTGAAGGCTATCAAAATGTAACTTTTGTTCGGGAGATATTCAGAGTTATTTGCAAGTACACCGGTTGTGATGTGAATTACAGTACGCTTTGCCGAGAGATTGAAATCAGTACGGGCACGCATCTGAATTTTGAACAATTAAATGCGATACTGAATTTCTTTGACAACTCAATGCTATTCAAAATGATTCGACCTCCCTTGTATCGCATGGCGACGGCAAAAAATCGTATCAAGCCGTGTCTTTGTGATCATGCGATTCGGGCGGCGTGGATTGCGGAGGAGGTGCAGTTGTACGGCGATTCGGTCAATGCCGATATAGCGGGTCGGATTGCGGAGGGGATTGTTGGTTATTTGTTGGCTTCGATTGATGGTATTTTGGACGTTAATTATTTACCGCCGCACAACGGAGACGGTGAAATTGATTTTGTCCTAGCAATTGGTGATAAACATATTCCCATTGAAGTAAAATATCAAAACACCGTAACACCGCCGAACAACTTGAAAAAATATATCAACAAAAAAATTCACAACGCCCCCTTCGGAATTGTCATCACCAAAAACGATGCCTACGTAAATGATCAAATCATCGCCATTCCACTCAAACAATTTTTACTGTTGCAATAATCAATCACTACCCAATACGTAGTTGAAATGAATACGCTAATTGTTAGAATGAAGCGAGAAGATTTGGATTAGCGCAAAATAAAATTTTA
>JAISQS010000276.1 GCA_031274045.1 Planctomycetaceae bacterium
AATAAAACAAGCAGGTAATAAAAAAACAAAAGCCGCGTCAAAATGAATGTTGTTAAACATTATCTTGACGCGGCTTTTTTTATACTTTGTTTGTTGTTTTGCTGTGTTGCTGTTTGGCGGTGTTGTGGATTGGTTCTTTTGGGTTATGCGATTTTTGTTATTGTTTCTGATTCTGGGATTGGTAGAATCGGCTCTTGTCCGTTGACTACGGCTTCGGTGATTCGGTATGTTGCACCCGTCGGCAAATCGGGCAAATCATACATCACATCAAGCATTATCGTCTCAACAATCGAACGCAAACCACGCGCTCCCGATTTCTTGTCCAACGCCTTTTGAGCAATCGCACTCAACGCAGCATCCGTAAACTCAACATCCGAACACTCCATTTGGAATAGCCTGCGGTATTGTTTGACCAAAGCATTCTTCGGCTCACTCATCACACGAACCAACGCAGATTCATCCAACGGCTCAAGAGTCGATATAACCGGCAAACGTCCAACAAGCTCAGGTATCAAACCAAAATGATGTATGTCCTCCGACGTTACACTGCCAAGATAATTCGTACCACCCTCCGATTGTGATTCTTGTGTTAGTTGGTTGAAGCCGATAGTTTTTTTACCGAGTCTCTGTCCGATTATATCCTCCAATCCGACAAACGTACCGCCGCAAATAAACAGAATATTGGTTGTGTCAACAGGAATATAATGTTGTTCGGGATGCTTGCGTCCTCCTTGCGGCGGGACATTGGCAATAGTACCTTCCAACATTTTGAGCAATGATTGTTGCACGCCTTCGCCGGAAACGTCACGTGTTATTGAAACGTTTTGCGATGTCTTGCCGATTTTGTCAATTTCGTCAATGTAAATAATCCCACGCTGCGCCAACTCCACATCAAAATCAGCCGCATGCAACAACTTCAAAATCAAATTCTCAACATCCTCACCAACATATCCCGCCTCCGTCAACGTCGTAGCATCGCCGATTGCAAACGGCACATCCAATATCTTCGCGAGCGTTTGAGCTAACAGAGTCTTGCCGGAGCCAGTCGGTCCAATCAACATCACATTAGATTTGTCAAGAACAACATCATGCCCTTCGTCTTTGTTGATGAGGCGTTTGTAATGATTATGCACCGCCACCGACAAGACTTTTTTCGCATGTTCCTGACCGACCACGTACTCATTGAGACGACTCACAATCTCACGCGGCGACGGCACTTTTGAGAGAGGCTTTGAGCTTGAACCTGCACGCTTGCGGCGTTCTTGCATCAAGATCGTTTGGCAAAGGTCAATACATTCGCCGCAAATGTAAACATCGCCAGGCCCCTCAACCAACGGACCAACGTCCCTGTAACTTTTATGACAAAAAGAACAGAACGCATTCTTTCTGGTTGAGTTTCCTTTACCGGTGGAGTTATCGTTACGCCCAGAGGACATGTTGTGATTACCTTTCGTTTTTCTGATTATGACAAATTGATCATGCGAGATTTTGCCCGTCTAAATGCAGCCCAAATTTAATGTGCAACAACGACAAATCTCAGGTTAACACTATCCTGCAACAAATCACACCTTCCATGTTAATACACAACACACTACGGATTTCGTTGATAATAAAGCGTAAAAATCGGCTTTCAATAGTTAAACCAACGAACGCGGACGAAATCTCATGTGTAAGCAGTTTGAAACCACACAAAACCGCGAATAACGATCTCAATACTCATCTCAAAATTTAAGTTGTGCTTGGCGTGATACAAAAACTAGTACGATAAAACGCGGCAGACTGTTTGGAAATTTTTATTGAAATTCCCGCACGGTATCTTCCGGGTTTCGTTGGTTGATTATATTGTTTCCGGTTGTATCGGTCTGTTTGTTGTCGTGAATATTTTTGTTGTCGTTGTCGCGGATACAACCGATTTTTTGGGTTTCTTGTTCGGCGGTTTTGTCGTCAATGCCACCGGAACGGTCAACAACTGACGCGGGACTTTTGAGCATGATCGAGTAATAGTCAATGGCATCTTTTGATTTTCCGCGTTCGTGTTTTGTTGATTTACCGGCTTCAATCAGGCGATCAAAAAATCCCTCCTTAATATTTCGGTATTCTACATCTGATAGTTTGCCCTCTACGTTTAATTCCTGAAAATAATTAAGCTCTTTTTTGATGTCGCGTTCCTGTTGTAACGAATTGTCCCGAAGTAATCCCAAAACGTAAACAGCAGCGATAGAGATAACCATCAAAACCGCAAAAGAAATCAAAATACAAACAACCGTATACGTAAAAATATTAGGCATAACCGTACCCTAATTTTAAGCCGCTTGCTCTTGAGATTTCATTCTCATTGGCAAGTTTACAATCTATGCTTGTTGCTCTTGACAAAAATAATTTACAAGAAGGCAAGCGGAGAATATTTCAAACTCCTCTTGCCTTCCGTCAACTTCCCGTAAACTATTACTATCTCAATTTGAGCCGTCGTATAGCGGAGCTTCGTCGTAGTTTGCGTTTGGATTTTGATTTGCGTTTGGAGGCGTGTATGCCGGTGCTTTTTGGGTAAGAGCCTCAACTATGCCGAGCCGCTGTATTCTTTCGCGTAGTCCTTGTCTGAATCTTCCAATGGGGCGTTGTCTTGCGGTTGTGAATTGTTGTGGTTGTCCGTTTGGTGAATATCCGGCGGGTTGTTGGTTTTGGAATTGATCCGGTTGGTTTGCCGTTGAACCGTTGTTGAATTGTTGCGGGTTAACGTTTCCTCCGAACAACGGCGACTGCGGAGGTTGTCCAAACAACATCTGAGGTTGACCCGGGTATTGACCGAGTGGGGCGGAGCGTCGTGCGGCGAATCTTGTCCGAATGCGACTCAATAACGGCACACGCACCGGCAACATTGGTTCGGGGTTTATTGCCGGATTGTAGTTTAGGGGTTGACCGGTGTAGGGGTCTCTGTATTGTGTTTGTGCTGTATCGGGGTAGCCGAGAATCATTTGTTGTCGACTTGGTGCCGCACTGACAATCTCAGGCATTGGATCGTAGTAACCCAGATAACGCGGATGTTGCCAATAATATCCGTGACTTGGGAATGATGTCATCCAGAGGCTCAAATCGGACGGTGCCGCTGGAAAATCCTGAGGCGCAGCCGCATAACCCGGAGCATACGGCGCAAGAGATAGCCGATGAGTCCAAGGATCACGATGCCACATCAAATATGGTATTTGACCGTTTTCGGGTTGTGGCGGATTGTTGTAGTGGGTGTTGTTGGCGTAGGGGTTATTGTAGGGGTTGGGGGTGTTGGCTGGTTGGTTGGCTGGTTGGTTGGTTGGTGTGGGCAAATTTACTTTGGGCAATGTTCCGTGTGGGATTGGTTTGAATTTATTATGCCAATCGTTCCAAGCATCCGGTTTATTATTTTCGATGTCGATGTCGGCAAAGTTACTGTTTGTGGTGTTGCTTTCTCCTGAATTTTCTGTTGTGGTGGTTGGTGTGGTTATGTCTGTTGTGGTGGGGTTTGGTGTGGTGGAATTTATGCTTGTACCTGTAAAAGAATCGTCGTCCGGCGGCAATAAAAGCGGGACGCTTGGTGTGGATTCGTCTGTGGTGATGCCTGTTTCACCAATGTTATTCGGATTCGATTCGGTTGTCGGCAAGTCCGTTGATTGCGCGTTTATTCCGGCAACATATACCGAAATCGCGGCAATAAAAATAAGATCGCAAATAATTTTTTTCATTGGTCAAATCTCCTTAATTAGAGGACGTGTGTGATTTGGTGTGGTAATATTTCCAAGTGTTCCGGTTTGTGGTGTTGTTTGTGTTCGCGGGCAAGTTATCCGGTTACCTGTTGTGATATTTCCGAACCGGCGAGACCTGCGATATGTTCTGTGTTGTTAAAATTCCTGAAATCTGCTTGGTTATCTAGTTAATTGTCGGATATTTTGTGTCAAAAAAAATTATGAAAGCGTTTAGATTTAAATTTTTGGGCAAAGTAAATAACGGTTTTGTGTTTTATTCTGGTAGTATCGATTCCTTGTTGTGTGGTTTGGTGGTATTTTTGTTTTGTGTGTTGTTTTGGTGTTGGTGTATGCCTTGTTGTTTGTGTGTAATATAATATTTTTTCGTTTTTGGTTTTTTGGTTTTTGTTTTTTTGGTCAAAATTTTCAAATTTTTGTTATGTCAAATAATCCGGTTCAAGTTGGTTCTATTCGGTGTGGGGTTGGGGAGAGGTTGCTTTTGATTGCGGGACCTTGTGTTTTGCAGGAGGAGTTTAATTTTGTGGTAGCGGCTGAGCTTGTGAGGTTGCGTGAGGCTTATCCGGTCAATGTGATCTTCAAAGGTTCTTTTGACAAGGCGAATCGTACTAGTATTGATTCGTATCGTGGTGCTGGTCTTGAGCGTGGGTTGTCGATGCTTGCGGGGGTTCGGGACAAATTTAATTTGCACACCACGACGGACATTCATGAATCGTATCAAGCGAAGCCGGTTGGTGAAGTCTGTGAACTTATTCAGATACCGGCTTTCCTTGCGCGGCAGACGGATTTGCTTGTTGCTGCTGCGGCTGCCAAGCGCGCCGTAAACGTAAAGAAGGGGCAATTCATGTCTCCGGCGGATATGAAAAATGTTGTGAAGAAGCTCAATCAAGCTGGTTGTGAGGATGTGTTGCTTTGTGAGCGTGGGACGTTTTTTGGTTATGGTCGTTTGGTGAATGACATGGGTGGTCTTGTGACGATGCGGGAGTTTGGAGTGCCGGTGGTTTTTGACGCGACCCATAGCGTGCAAGAACCCGGAGGTTTGGGCAACGCAACCGGCGGGAACAATAAATTGGTTGCGCCGCTTGCGAGGGCTGCTGCTGCTGTTGGTATTGACGCAATTTTTTTGGAAACGCATCCTGAACCGGAGAAGTCGCCGAGTGATTCTGCGAACATGATACCGTTGCAAAAATTAGAATCGCTAATAAGCACAATCATAAACATTCGGAACGCCATAAAAGAAAAGAACTAAGCAACAAAAGAAAAGAATTAAGCGGCAAAAGAAAAGAATTAAGCGGAGGACAAGGGATTCGAACCCTCAACCGGTCACCCGGCAACTGATTTCGAGTCAGCCCGCTCACCATTCGCATATCCTCCTTTGTATTTCGTATATCGTACCTTGCCTGCTGTACGTCTTGAGAAATTATTTTGCAAAGCATAGAAATTATTTTTCAAATCGCGTAAGTCTTTTTTCAAAGCACGCGAATTATTTCTCAAAGCGTGCGAGTCATTTTTCAAAGCGTGTGAGTTATTTCTCAAGGCGTGCGAGTCTTTTTTCAAAACGCATGAATTATCTCTCAAGGCGTGCGAGTCATTTTTCAAAGCGTGTGAGTTGTTGTTCAAAAAATATTGGTACGAAATCCCTGTCTCTTTGTTTTTCTCTCAACCATTCAAGCCGTGCGTTATTCTAATTTAATTTTCATTTACCGCAAGAGCAGCAAAAAACAATACCAAACCGTCGATATCTCCCAAAAAATAATTCACAGGAAGTTAAAAATTCCTGATTATTTCGGATTTTGTAGGGCATTTACATCGTGCATTTTATCAAGCAATGTATCAATACAAGGTATCAACGCCCTGAAAGGGCAAAATATCATAGCGTAGGGCAACGCCCTACGATAATTGATTATAAATAACCTTCGCCCCAACGGGGCAACAATATCAGACCAAGCGGAAGTTTT
>JAISQS010000323.1 GCA_031274045.1 Planctomycetaceae bacterium
TTATAGTACGCCATGTATATAACAAGACAGAAACGCCCGCATTCTTATTGAGGCAACAGCCTCTGTCGCTCATATAATTAAATTTTATAATTTTCTCAAAAAAATTTTACACGTAACACGTCTGGCTCTTTTATCGTTTCTTATTGACGTGTTAAAATAATATATAAAAGCTTGTTACGATAAATTATCGCCCTGTATTGCATAAAAAACCAATCAATATTATTCAAACCAATTCGCAACAGGTAACCAGTTCACTCCTCCCTTAATAGCCAACGAAGCCACCACTCACGCGCCCTTATCCCCTTATTTGTTACTGATAAAGTTCACGATCACTCCACGATCAAACAATAAGGGATAAGGGCGCGAGTGGAGGGGCTTCGTGTGTTATTAAGGGAGGGGAACTTGGTTACCTGTTACGGTTCAGTTCTGCAAAAAACTCTTTTATTATTTTATGTTAGTGTACCAACAAAAAAGTATAAAAGAGTCACTCGTCTTTCATATTTTTCAACACCGAAATCGCGGAAATACAGAAAACGCTGAATACAAACTTTCGCGATTTTCGTTTTTAGTGTAGTTCGCGTTAATCAATCAAATTATTTCGTTATGTTTCGAATATATTTTGATTGTTTCGCATTCTCAAAAAAAACGTGTGTTAAAAGATGTGTGGTATAACAACGGGCGTTGTTCTACGCTATAATGTGCCGCTGTCAATTTTTCTAATTGTTCTTGCATGATTTGGGGGATTTTTCACAGTTGAGGTAAAGGAAGAATATTTTTAATGCAAAGTTTGCAAATATTGTCAACAACAGATTACGCATATTTAACAGATTTTAATAAAAAAACTAATCTGTATAAATCTGTAAAATCTGTTGACAATATTCTTCCATGAACTTCCTGTGAATTATTCTCCCGAATAAGAATTACGCAATGAAAATTAGAGAACTTGGTACTACTCATTTCGGGATATTGGAAAATGAAGACTCCACAAAATCCGAAATAATCAAAAAACTTAACCAAAATAAAACCTTTATGAAAAAATCAAATGTGTTGATATTGTTGTTGGCGGTGTTGATGGTGCCGTCGGTGTCTGTGGTGTTGTTTGGACAAGACCACACAACGAATAAAAAAATCCGCGTACTTCTTATCACCGGAGAAGATCATCCTTCGCATCACTGGCAAGAGACCGCTCCGGTTGTGCGGGGTGGTTTGAATACGGCGAAAGATATTGATTGCAGGCTTGTCGATGATCCTGAAATTCTCGCAACAGAAGTCATTTTCGATTACGACGTGCTGATATTCCATTTCAAAAATTACAAGCCGCTAAAACGGCACGAACAAGCAAAACAGAACCTACTCAAATTCACCAACAACGGCGGCGGTCTGGTTCTGATTCATTTTGCTTGTGGTGCTTTTGATGATTGGGCGGAGTTTGAAAAATTGGCGGGGCGTATTTATGATCCGAAGAAGCGGGGTCACGATCCTTATGGTCGTTTCAAAGTTGAGTATATTGATCACGAGCATCCGGTCAGCGATGGCTTGGAGAATTTTGAAATCGAGGACGAGCTTTATACTTGTTTGAAAGATTCATCTGTTCCGGTGCGTGTTCTTGCCGAATCGGAATCCAAAGTGGACAAGAAGCGTCATTCGATGGCTTTCGTTCGCGAACACGGCAACAGCCGAATTTTTTTGACAACACTCGGACACGATGTCAAAGCCGTTTCCTCGCCGGGCTTCAAATCAATATTACAACGCGCCGTCCGTTGGACTGCAAAAAAAATAGATCGAGAACCGCAACAATCACAATCAGGTATGTAGTTTGATTTTTTAGCGAGCAGATGACGCAGATTTGGGATAATTGCAGATTATTGATTTTTTGATCGCAGATTTATTTCAAATCTGCAATCTACGATCTGCGATCAAAAAATTACGTCAAATCTGTGAATATCCTAAAATCTGCGTTATCTGCGTGACTAATACAAATCACACTTCCTATCTCAAATCATCCCTTAACTTCCCTTAACTTTCTGTAAAAAATTCCTGCAATCATGCACGAACAATTAAGGAACTTGGCGGTACACTCATGTTTGTTTTGTTATTATTCTTTTTTGAATCGTTCTACGGTGATGTTGAATTTTCCGTTTTCGGTTGGAACGGTGCAGGTTAAATTTGAAGTCGCGCCGCTTGTGTATTTGTCATCAATAAGCAACTCTTGCAAAGGCATTCCTGTTTCATCTACTCCATCAAGTTGACGAAACGCTCCAACAATCGAAACGCGATAAGTCCCACGCGGTAAACCATCGCTCTCCTTCAACGAACCAACCGTAAAAGTTCCATCTGCTTTTATTGTTGCGTGGGCAAGAAAAATGTCCGTCTCAAAATAAATTTCGCCAACCGTCAACGGCGTACCATCCGTGAATGTCACTTTACCACTCAATCCTACCTTACCGCTTGAACAGCTGGCGACAAAAATGAGCAGTGGCAAAAAAATAAAAATATAAAATGTTCTTTTCATTTTGTTTATTTGGGTTAAAAAATGTTTTGCCCTCGTCATTGTTCTGATGACAAGGGCAAATTTGTTAAACGAATACGTTACAAAATTTACGCTATAAAATTTACGGTAACGAGACTGCGACACCGTCATCGACTTGGATGAAAGCGTGGAGGATGTTTGTTGGTATTGTTACAGAAATATTTTGTGTTGAACCGTCACCCAATAAAAATAAACACGTACCCGGATGCCAACTACCGAATGCAAAACTATTCCATGGAGCATCGGTACTGCCCGTGTAATCATTAGGACCGCGGGCAATCCGTCTTGGACCACCAGTGCTGTGCCAACCACGTCCGATAGAGAATCTGGAGTCGAGGCTAATACCAATTACTTGGGTATCTGTCTGATTCGTACCGTTTCCAAGTTGATTACGCGGAATATGTTTTTCACCGAGAACAATCTGATTGGTTGTACCATCAGACCAGTATGCAATTCCGTCGCGAGGAATCCACGTACGTCTATCTGTGTTGTAAGTATAGTTAGCAACGCGGATGGGACCTCTATAATTAGCCGGATTGTCATAGGTTTCAGTGCCATACTTGATACTATACCACTCCCACCAGGCACCACCCAAAAGATAAACCGGAAGAGCATAATCGCAAGCAGGTCCGGCACTGAAATTAGCACTACTATTCGTAACAAGACAAGGACCACCGCTGCTGCGACGTGTTGGACAACGGAAGATAGAAACTGATCCCAGTTGTTCCTGCAAACCGGGTCTCGATGTTGGCAAACCATCCCACCATGCCTTGTTGTAATTGAATCCGGCAATAT
>JAISQS010000403.1 GCA_031274045.1 Planctomycetaceae bacterium
AATAAATGCACTCGGATTATTTTTTGACATAATTTTATTTTATATTTCTGAAATTAAATTGAAAAAAATGTAGCCGTCAACCCAAACAACTACAACAAACATTCTCTAATTGTTCACGCATGATTTAGGGAATTTTCACAGGAAAGTATGGAAAGGAAATGAATATTTTCAACGCGAAGTTTGCAAATATTGTCAACAGCAGATTGCGCATATTTAGCAGATTTTAATAAAGAACTATCTGTATAAATCCTTAAAATCTGTTGACAATATTCTTCACTTCACGTCTTATGAAAAAATAATTTTTAGTAATCGCAATTACCCGGAGTTCTTGGGAATGGCAAAACATCTCTTATGTTCGCAGTCCCCGTAATAAACATCAACACACGCTCCAAACCTAACCCAAATCCGCTATGAGGTACGCTTCCATATCGCCTCAAATCCGAATACCATTTATACGCTTCCATGTCTAATTTTTGCTCACGCATCCGTTCCTCCAACACGTTAAGCCGATACTCACGCTCACTGCCGCCAATGATTTCACCCACACGCGGCACAAGTAAATCCATTGCCCGAACTGTCTTGCCATCGTCGTTCAATCGCATGTAAAACGGCTTAATTGTTCGCGGATAATCGTACAAAATCACCGGACTCTTAAAATGTTCCTCCGTCAAAAAACGTTCATGCTCACTTTGCAAATCGATTCCCCAAGCAACATCATAATTGAATTTTTTGCCGCTGCTTGTCAAGATCGAAACCGCATCCGTATAGGATAACCGCACAAAATCACTCGACGCAACATGTGTTAGTGTATCTATCAAAGTTGTGTCGTTGCGGTTGAAAAATTCCATGTCTTCGTGACGATCTTTGAGTACGTCGGCGATTAGGCGTTTCAAAAATTTCTCCGCCCAACTCATGTTTTCCTCAAGCTCACAAAACGCAATTTCCGGCTCAATCATCCAAAATTCAGAAGCGTGTCGAGATGTATTGGAGTTCTCGGCTCGAAATGTTGGACCGAAAGTGTATACCTTACCGAGTCCGGCGCAGTATGTTTCCACGTTTAGTTGACCGCTCACGGTCAAGTAAGAAGATTTTCCAAAAAAATCTTTCGTGTAGTCAACTTTTCCGTCGTTATCGCGCGGCGGATTATCCGCATCAATCACGGTTACGCGAAACATTTGACCGGCACCTTCGCAGTCGCTCGCGGTAATAATAGGAGTGTGAACGTAAACGAAACCGTTCTCTTGAAAGAATTGATGTATCGAATAACTCACCGTGTTGCGTATTCGGGCAACCGCTCCAAACGTGTTGGTACGAATCCGCAAATGAGCGATTGAACGTAGAAATTCAAGAGAATGACCCTTCTTTTGAAGCGGATATGTCAAAGGATCAGATTCGCCGATCAGCTCAATCTTGTCCGCCGCAACCTCAGTCAATTGACCTTGTGCAGGCGACTTTTGGACAACACCTTCGACAGATATTGAGCTGCCCGGTGTCAATGTTTTGATCAAGAGATCATAATCGGGAACAGTTTGCGCAACGATAATTTGTATATTGCCGAGTGACGAGCCGTCGTTAATTTCGACAAAACTGAATCCCGCTTTTGAGTCGCGCCGCGTGCGAACCCAACCACACAACCGCACCTCACAACCAATAAAATCAACTCCGCGAGCCTCACTCACCGTAATTTTTTTCTTCGACATAAATTCCACCAATAAAATTGTGATAGTTAAAATTCATTCGCCAAGTCAGCAACAAACCGACAAGGCAACACCTAAAACATGAAGTTCTTTTTTGAAACGAAAACGAAAATAATATAGAAGTCAAACGCAACCAAAAACAAGCCAATGTATACTAACCAATTTATAAAATAACGCAATATCAACCAAAAAAGTACACACACATCATTCTTTATACTCCGCGTATTACAAAATTCGTTTTTAGTTTTTTTGTAATTGTCTCTTTATTATTTTGTGATAATGCGCCGACATAAAAATATAAAAGAGCCTTTATTTGTACCGCCGCAAAGATACCTTTTTCCGATTATACAAAGAAATTTACATCAACAATTTTCTGTTTTCGACCTCGTGTAATATGGTCATTTGTTGAATTGCAATTTGATTCAGTTTTATCAAATGTTCGTTTTTGCGGTATATTTTGTTGATGAAGATGGCGTTTAGATTTTCCATGTTGGAGAGGCAGATCGGTTCGTTAATTGGCGGCGTAGTCGCGGATGTTTCCTTTCCGATTCGGGTTTGCCTTGCTTCGCGTCATTGTTTGGCAATAACGCCGAACAGGGCAATGTTCAACACGTCCGCTTCGTCGGCATAAATGACCGATACTTGCTGAGGCGATAAGTTTGGGAGGAGTCAGATTTTGTTTAATGGCATCCGTTTGAATACGGTAGTTGATTTTTTGAAAGCTCCCGCTTCGTAGACCAACCCAACGCTTTTCCTAGCGTTCACGAGGTCGTGGTTAAAATGGCAAAATACACTCACTAAACACTGTAAAATCAAAGGCATTGTGCTAAAATCCTTGCTCGGCTGCGGACTACCGTTTTCCCATGTATTTTTCATCCACCCATGACATCTTGAACTCTAGGAAAATTTTTCCAACCAATACACAATCCGCAACCAGTGATTTTTATTGCACACGGAGACGGAACGTGGAGATGTGAAGTGTTGTGTCTCTACGATTTTTTCTTACCGGAACTTTTTTTTAACAACTTTTTTAACGGTTTTCTTGCTAATCTTTTTAACAACTTTCTTGTTAATTTTTTTTGTAATCTTTTTGGCAATTTTTTTATTTTTGTCGGCGACTAACCATCGTCCGATAGTTCTTGTTTTGGGATCGAACTCTACGCCGATTTTGATGATCTTTTTACCGGTTACTTGGTATGGAATCGAATAACCTTTGTCATCAATCTGCTTCAACGCTTCTTCGGCGGTGCCGTTGCCCAATAACTTGAACTCAAAAACATAAACAAATTCCTGCAAATTCACCACCACATCACAACGCCCCTTGATACTCGAAACCTCCGCATCAACATAAAAACCACACAACTTAAAAATAAGATACAACGACATGTGATAATAACTCTCTGT
>JAISQS010000524.1 GCA_031274045.1 Planctomycetaceae bacterium
GGATAAGGTTCTTCGCGTAGCCTCGAATTAAGCCACATCCTCCACCGCTTGTGTGAGCCCCCGTCAATTCCTTTGAGTTTCAGCCTTGCGACCATACTCCCCAGGCGGAGCACTTAACAATTTCTCTACGACCAGAGGGCTATGGAGTACCCTCCGACCAAGTGCTCAGCGTTTACAGCTAGGACTACCGGAGTATCTAATTCCGTTCGCTACCCTAGCTTTCGTGCCTCAGCGTCAGATAATGCCCAGTAAGCTGCCTACGCCATCGGTGTTCCTTGCGATATCAATACATTTCACCGTTCCACCGCAAGTTCCGCTTACCCCTACATTCCTCTAGTTCGCCAGTTTGAAGCGCAATTCCTCAGTTGAGCTGAGGGATTTCACACCTCACTTAGCAAACCGCCTACGCACCCTTTAAGCCCAGTGATTCCGAATAACGTTTGGACAGTTCGTCTTACCGCGGCTGCTGGCACGAACTTAGCCCGTCCTTACTTTGAAGATAGGTCAAATACCAGGGATTGCCCCAGTACATTTCCTCCCAACTTACAGTGCTTTACAATCCGAAGACCTTCATCACACACGCGGCATCGCTCGGTCAGGCTTTCGCCCATTGCCGAAGATTCTCGACTGCAGCCACCCGTAGGTGTCTGGACAGTGTCTCAGTTCCAGTGATCGAGGACACGCTCTCACGCCTCGTACCCATCATAGCCTTGGTAGTCCATTACACTACCAACTAGCTAATAGGACATAGACTCATCCTTAAGCGGAATCACACCTTTGTTCCAGAGAACACATCGCGTATTACCGACAGTTTCCCATCGCTATCCGCAACTTAAGGGCAGATAATCTATGTATTCCTATCCCTTTCGCCACTAAGGTATTGCTACCTCCGTACGACTTGCATGCCTAATCCATGCCGCCAACGTTCATTCTGAGCCAGGATCAAACCCTTCAATTTATTTCAATATAGCAAACACCCCTTGCGGGATGGCTAAAATCAAACTGATAGAGATTTCTCTCTGGTTGCCCCTTCGAGGTCGACCCGAAAGGGGACTTATTCATCATTCACCAATCCTCATTGGATTTTTTGGAGTTCACAAAAATTCGTCAAAATTTTTATGAGCTGGCCAATGGTTGCTTTATCATCTCCTACCGAACATATCTCAATTAAGACCGAGACACGCCCAATAAGAAAATAACACAGCCATCAACCTGCCATTTTCATCACTACCTAATTGTAAAAGATCATAAAAAGAAATTTTTGTCGTAGTCACGAAGCCAAATCAAAACAGTCAAAACAAACTCAAAATCATCAAGCCCATCTCAAACAAACCGAATCATCAATCTTAAAAAAATTGACATCAATCCGCTCTCAACAAACCCGACCATTTATCGTACGATAACTGCCTGCGAAGCCTCATGTCAAACAACGGGGAGAATTATAACCGGATAACTTACTAGCACAATGGGGGGTAGCAAACAGACCCAACTTTTTTTATAAATGATCAAAAATCCCTACAAAAACAAGTCGAAAACAGTCTACCAATCAACCATCACTCCACTAAATATCCATCATCCAAAAAAAATATTCAGATGACAAATCACAATTCAGTCACTCCCAAAAGAAAACTACACCAAAACGAAATTCGAGTCGTTTCACCGCGTTTCCCTCAAGTGTCGCAACAATATACCATAGACCCGAAGAGCGTCAATGGGGGGACAAAAACAAAAAACTCATCACGCAAATTTCACATCACAACCACACCAAATAAAGAGAAAACTTCCGCTATTTGTGTTGTTTTTAGTCGTAACCTAGCAAGCTTTTTATCATAGAGGTCAAAGTATCACGGAACACCACCGACGCAACAACACTACCAACAATTATCGTACAATAACAGTAGAAGAATATTTTTTGGCTTATTCGTTCGTTGTGGATTCGTCTTATGATTTTTGATGTTATTTTTTTCGGCATGTGTGTTTTGATTGTGTTGAATGGGATTGCCGATTCGATTTCTTCTAGTATTTTTGGGATTTGGAATAGTTCTGATTCGGGTTGTTTTATTTTATATGTTTCTTGTCCTTCTATTTCGAATTTGCTGACTTCGATTAGGCTTTCTATTAGTCTGCTGCTTGTTGGAAAACGCAGGTTTGGGTCTTTGTTTAATCCTCTTTTTAGGTGGACGCTTATTTCGGGCGGATAAGCGGTCAAATCGGGCGGAATGAAGCTGATTATTTGTTGCAATAAGCCGTTGATATTCGCCGCGTCAAAAAGAACCCGCCCCGCCAACAACTCATAAATTATCATTGACAACGCGTATTGATCCGAGAGTGGACTTGCGGCTTGTCCGCGTAGAATTTCCGGTGCCATGTATCTGATTATTCCTATCTCATCCGCCAATAATCGCGGCTCTATTTTGATCATCTGCTCCCGTATCACTCCTGCCAACTCATAGTCAAAAAGCAACACACCATCCGACCGATTTATCAGAATCGAATTCGGTGTCAAAGAACGATGGACAAAATCTTTCAAATAAGGCGAATCAAGTATTTTGGCAACAGGTCGAAAAATATTGTCAATCAAAGTAAGAGGGAAAAAACCATCCGACGCAATCCACTTCGCCGCATAACCCGCAACCGTATCTCCCTCAACAAAACGAGATAACAAAAAAGATTCCGACCCCGATAACTCAACAAACCGCTCCGGCAAAACCAACGACGATAAATCTTGCGATTCCTGAACCGCTAACTTCAGTGCGTTGAGACGGAATTTTATTCGGGAAATTGAAGCCGGATCCGCTTGCAACTGTTTTGGCAAAAGCCGAATCAATACCTGCCGCCGGCTCGACAACTCCATCGCTTGCCACAACCTGCCGGATAAATCTGCGGAAATCTGCCGCTGTAATTGATATTCTTTGGCAATCAGTCTCATATTAGGAATTTTTGTACAAAATTTGAAAGCTACTCCTTCGGCGGTCATAAATGTACGTTTTTACCTCGTATAGGGCAGGAAGGCTTGAGGCATTAGGCGGGACGGCGTTAGGTTCGTTGCCTAATGCCTTCCCGCCTAACGCCTCTCCTGTATAACGTCATTTTTATGACCGCCGGAAGTATGTGTTATTTTGTCATGTTTCAATTTCGTCCGGCGGTGGTAATTGTTTGTCGGTTCTTGTTGAGGGGATTCCTGTGGCAAAAACACCGGATACGAAGAGCAACGGCACAACATACAAAACGTAATCAGCCGGAATTACACACAACATCAACAACGCAACAAATAACGGCACCGCAACACAAAAACCGATAGCCGATCCGCGATGTGTTACCGGAAATATTGCCGGAACTATTACTGCGTAACACGTCACAAGCGGAACGGCAAACAATCCACACAAAAACGAATACAACGGCGGCAGCCAAACCGGAACTCCACCCTGACGCAGCAACAACACCCCCATCATCGAAAGCAACGCCAACACCGTAAACACCGCACTAAATATCCGACGACGCGTCCAAAAACGCTTCACCCCAAAAAACCAACCAAACGCCCCACAAAAAACACCAACAAAAAATCCACAAAACAGACGGTCCGCTTGATACTCACGATACAAATATTGTTGCTCCGACGCGAATAGCAACTCTTGCCAGAGTGATAAAAATTCTTCTTGTCGTTCTTGCCAGACATCTGCGCCTAATTTTGCGGCGTGTTCTGTTGGTGTTGTTTGGGGTGAATTTGTGTTGTGGTTATTTGTGGGTTGTTCGGTGTTATTGTTTTGTTTTTCGTTTATGATTTGCAGCCATGTTCTTTTTCCGACGGCTAGGTATAGGTTTGCTTCGGCGGTAATATTTTTTGTGGTTTCCGGCGGTATATCGGTGGTTTCTTTGCCGCCGCCGAATCGTGAGTTCCATCGTGCAATTGCGCGTTGTACGACAAGTTCGTTTGTTATTCTTTCGCCGCGTAATTTATGTACTAATTCAAACAATCCGTCCACGATGCATCCGGGTATATCGTTGTGGGAATATCCGTAGCCGCGCAGCACGTGCGGCAACATATCAATACCGCTCTCATCACTTATCAACTCCAGAATAAGCGGATTTGTGACAATATACGAAACTACTGCCGTGTCTATATCGTCTACGTTGATCTCGTCATTTTGCACTCGCTCAATAAGCCGTCTGTCGAGGTCATCGTTGCGGTAGGCAAGTTGTCTCATACCTTCGCCCGCCTCCATCAACGATATTACCAAACCGATTAGTCCGAACATTGTCAAAAAGATCGCCGTCAGCAACATACGCCGCCGATTCCGCAATAACCCCGCAAGCGGCACAAAATAAAGACTCTCCAACGCAATAATTATCCGCAAATAGATTCCTTTATGCTTTGGATTTTGTTCTGCGGCGGTTGCGGTGTTGATTTCAATTTGAGGTTTTTTTAATTTTTTACCGGCGGACTGCGCGGCAATTTTATCACGAACCGCAATCTTCCAAATCAGCGGTTCATCAGAGCTGTACCATAGTAGCGGCATCAAAAAAACCGGAAACAGTTGGATTTGGCACATTGACCGCCAGCCGAGTTCTTCGAACATGAACGGAATTATTGCCCCGATCATACCTCCGGCAATTGCAATACTAAACGTCTTCCAACGTGTACGCGACGGCACAACCTCGAAAATATACGCCGTCCCCGCAACCAATATCCCCGCAACCGCCGCACCCGTAAGAAAACGCATCGCGCAAAAAGACAACACATCCGAAATATAGCCGGATACTGTTGCTGATACCGGTGCGATTATGAGGTTGACGAACATTACGTTGAAGCGTCCGATTTTGTCGCACCAATTTCCGCTGAAGACTGCTCCGACAACAAATCCAAACAACAATATACGATCAAGCAACCGCGAATAAAAAGATACCTCAGGCAGATAAGGGAGAGGATATTGCCACACCTCCATAACAGCCGAATGCAACAAATCACCCGGAAAAATCAGAACAAAAAAAGCTGTAAAAAACGCAAAAAATGCTATAAACCGATAAGAACGGGGATAAACAGGCATCTGAATTTGTTGAGGGCAGTTTGAATTTCGTTTCGCAAAATCGGCAGCGGCAAAACATGTCTGCCGTTTTTTGCGAATCTGTTTAATACAATATTTTTTGATTGTTCATGCTGTTTTTTGACAAAGTGACTTGTACGAATGTAAGAAGAGGTAATGGGAGGATATTTTAAACTCCCTTTACCTCTATATTACGTTCCTGTGAGTCGTTCCCCAGTATATCAATGAGTCAATAAAATTCATCTTATTCACAGAATTTTTTTTCTATTTCGGCGAGAAATTTTTTTGTGTTTTCGGCGGATCGGACTAAACCGAGTCGGCGGTCTATTGCGTAATTTACTCGCATGTCGTCGAGTTCTTCTTGTACTTCTTGGAGTACGTCGTCGGACAGCCTGTCAACAAAACTAATCCCTTTTAAGTGGTCAATCTCGTGTTGGGCAATACGTGCTTGCCGTCCGTTCCATTGAAATCGTTGTACGGAGCCGTCTGTCAAGACTGCTTCTACTTCGATGGATTCTGCGCGGCTTACTTCGGCGTAAATCTTGGGGAAGCTCAAGCATCCTTCTTGGTCGATATATTTCCCTTTACGCCGTAATATTACCGGATTGATTATTGCCAATTCTTCGTCGTTCTTTTCTGCTTCTCCGGTCTGATTCATTACGAACAACTGAATCGGGTAACCGACTTGGTTTGCGGCGAGACCTACGCCGTTTGATTCGTACATTGTTTGGAACATTGCCGATATCAGGTCGCGTAGTTCTTGGTTTACTGTTGATATTGGCTTGCATTCTAGTTTTAGAATTGGGTCTGGGTAATGTAAAACTTGCACTATGTTTTTTGAAAGGTTATTTTGCTTTTGGATTTGTTGTGTGTTTTTGTCAAGTTGTCGGTTTTCAAATTAGCTTATAATTGTTCCGACGCGTTCACCCATTAGGGCGCGTTCGAGGTTTCCTTCTCGTCTGAAGTTGAAGATCATTATTGGCATGTTGTGTTCTGCGCATTTTGCGATTGATTCTTTGTCCATGATTCTTAGGTTTTGTTTTAGTATGTCGCCGTATGGTATTTCGGGGTAGAAGGTGGCGTTTGGAACTTTTTCCGGATCGTCGCTGTATACGCCGTCAACTTTTGTCGCTTTTAGCAAGACATCTGCGCTGAGTTCGAGTGCTCGTTGTGCGGCGGCGGTATCTGTTGTTACGAATGGGCTTCCAGTTCCTCCGGCGAGCAAAATTATTCTCCCTTTTTCAAGATGGCGCATTGCCCGGCGGCGGATATAAGTTTCGGCTACTACGTCCATTGAGAATGCGCTCATTAGTCGGGTTGGTTGACCGACTGATTCTATTGCGTCTTGTAGAGCGAGACCGTTTATGACGGTTGCGAGCATACCCATGTAGTGTGCGGTTGATTCTTGGATGCCGATGTTTGCGGCTTTGAATTGACCTCCCCGCAAGATGTTTCCTCCCCCCATCACGATTGCAATCTGCACACCTTTACGGGCAACAACAGCTACTTGATTGGCGAGATGTGCGACGGATTCCATTGATATGCCGCGTTCTTTTGGCGGGCAAAAGCACTCACCGGAAATTTTGAGTACAACACGTCGCGGATTGTTGGTTTCAATTAACGAATTTAATTGGTCGGATGACATGATTTATTTGGCTGGTGGTTGAATGTATCGCAATAAGATTCAATCCGGCGAAGTCAAAACTGAACGAAATCAAAACTGAACGATATTGAATCTCAAACGGAGGCGGTATGCGGAATACCCGTAAACGCATGAATCCCGCAAATTTTTTTCACTCAACACACAAATTCCATTTGTTTTTTGTGGTTTGTTGTTGGTGTTGGGGTAATCAATTTCGCGGATTCGTCTTGGTTTGCAATTGGCTATTCGCGAATGCGCGGGGATAAGTTTAACTTATTTGTTTTGGATGTAAATATGAGTTGATGGACAGGGTATATTATTTTTTATACTTGAAAATTCCCTTTTCAAGGCTTGTAGTCTGAAAAAAAGTTCCACTTAGGCTTTCGCCGGAAATTAACCGGCAACAAAAGTGTTAGAATTGGGCAATGGAACCTTTTGATAAAAACAAAAAAATTTTTGGTTAATTTCTGGCGAAAGCCTCATGTTAGCTTTGACCATTTTTATTTCTCGCCCAAACGGGGCAATAAGCATTAGCGTAGGGCAACGCCCTACGAACGCCGTTCAAAATATCAATCACGCCCTGAAAGGGCGTTAGCAATTCCGATACGTTTTGGCTTTTGCCCTTTCAGGGCGAGAGTGATATTTGGGGTGATTTTCACAGGGCGTTGCCCTGTGCTATTGCTAGTTGCCCCGTTGGGGCGAGTCGACCATGACTCAATAAAGTTGTATTGGTTATTGTTGAGGCGGTGCATAACACAATGTAAGGCTTTCGCCGGAAATTAACCGGCAACAAAAATGTTAGAATTGGGCTATGGAGATTTTTGATAAAAACAAAAAAATTTGCCAGTTAATTTCTGGCGAAAGCCTTACAGTCAATTCATAGCTTTTATGATTGCGTCTGCCATTCTGTTTGTTCCGACTGCTTTGGGATCGTTTCTGTGATTTTTTAGATCGAATGTAACGAACTTTCCTTCTTTGATGACAGCCGCAACAGCATCCTCCAACCGTTTTGCCGCTTCGTGTTCGTTGAGATATTTTAGCATTAACATTCCTGATAGAATTAGCGCAGTCGGATTAACTTTATTTTGACCTTTATATTTTGGCGCGGAGCCGTGAGTTGCTTCGAATATCGCTGAGTCTTTGCCAATATTCGCACCCGGCGCAACCCCCAATCCGCCCACAAGACCCGCACAAAGATCACTCAAAATATCACCATACAAATTCGGTAAAACCAATACATCATACAACTCCGGCTTCTGAACGAGTTGCATACAGATATTGTCAACAATTTTGTCTTCAAATTCTATTTGCGGATATTCTTGAGCGACTTGACGTGATACTTCCAAAAAAAGTCCGTCAGTGTGTTTCATTATATTTGCCTTATGAACTGCGGTGACTTTTTTGCGTCTGTTTTCTACAGCATAGTCAAACGCCGCCCGCACAATCCGCTCCGTACCGAAAACACTAATCGGCTTAATTGAAATCCCCGTATCAGACGGAGGAGTCAAAATTTGCCGTCCGGTTGTAAGAGAATTTATCACGTTGATAATCTCATCGGTTTTGCCGCGTTCAAATTCTATTCCGGCATAGAGGTCTTCCGTGTTCTCGCGGAATATAACTATGTCAACAGGCACCCTGTAAAAATAAGTTCGCACACCCGAATAACTCTTACAAGGACGGACGCACGCAAAAAGATCAAACTCTTGACGCAAGTGGACGTTGATGCTGCGAAATCCCATGCCGACCGGAGTTGTAATCGGTGCTTTGAGTGCGCACTTAGTACGGCGTACACTTTGCAATACAGAATCCGGCAACGGCGTACCTGTCTTTTCCATAACATCAACCCCTGCCTCTTGCTCATCCCAACGAATCTTAACACCAGTCGCATCAATACACCGACGAGCCGCCGAAGCTAACTCCGGTCCAACGCCATCGCCGGTAATCAATGTAACATCATACTCTTTCGACGCAGACAAATCAGAAGATTGTCCCGCAACAGATTGACCTGCAAGTGAAGCCTCTGTGTTGTTTGGTTGTTGACAACTTGGATCGTTGGTATTTGAACTATCGTTTGTACTCATATTTGTACTCATAAAATTATCCTCCGAAAATGTGCTTGTTACCGAAGCCGGTAAAGCTGTAAGATTCGCCTTCTTTGCAATCATAACTTCATTCGGTTACAACATGCTTGGGCGGCAAAATTAAATTATTATCGATCTGTGATTTTGAACTAACCCAAAAAAAATTCAACCACAAAAAACACAATAAACACGGTAAAAATAAAAAAGATTAGTTTTTTGTTTTCCCGTTTCAATTGCGTTTTTTGTGGTTGAATTGTCAGGTATATCTGTAATACGAATTTATTGTGTGTTTTGCAAAATGTAACATTGATTACAGGAAACGATACAATTACCAAACAAACGCAGAAGCGTCATTCGATAACCATTACAGTCCGGCAACAAATTCGTCAAGCGATGTACATCTTGCGGCTTGAACTAGCAGTGACTTCAATACCGCCAGATCGGTTTGTTGATTTAATGAATCAACAACGTGCTGAGGAATTTGCCCGAACTTATCGCTCAAGATATCCAAAACTCCTTTGACTCTACCTCTGGTTTCACCTTCGGCGATTCCTTTGACGATTCCTCTGGTTTCACCTCTGGTTTCACCTTCGGCTCCTGATGCTGTAAGATCTTCGTGGTAACCTACCATGAACAAATGATGTCGGCGTTCTATTTCTTGCATTTTGCGGTTGGACTTGAAACGCTTAAATTCTTTATTCGCCCTCTTGACCAATGGATCATCGAACGCTTCCTTAACAATCGGATATTTCTCTTTTATTTTTAACATCTCAACCTCACTCTTCATCGCCGATAATTTTCACAGTCCGGCAGCAAATTCATCAAGCGATGTACATCTTGCGGCTTGAATTAGCAGTGATTTCAGTACCGCCAGATCGGTTTGTTGATTTAATGAATCAACAACGTGTTGGGGAATTTGTCCGAACTTATCGCTCAAGATATCCAAAACTCCTTCGGCTCTTCCTTCGGCTTTACCTTCGGCGATTCCTTCGGCTTTACCTTCGGCGATTCCTTCGGCTTTACCTTCAGCGATTCCTTCGGCGATTCCTTCGGTTTTACCTTCGACTTTTGATGCTGTAAGATCTTCGTGGTAGCCTACCATGAACAGGTGATGTCGGCGTTCAATTTCTTGCATTTTACGGTTGGA
>JAISQS010000521.1 GCA_031274045.1 Planctomycetaceae bacterium
CCGCTTCTTTACCAGAGCGGCTATTTGACTATAAAAGATTACATTAAGGAGTACGAAGAATATCAATTAGGGTTTCCGAATACGGAGGTTCGAGTTGGTTTTTTGGAATCGTTGTGTGAGGTATATTTGCCTGCGCTCGTCTCGAAAAACGGATTATCAACAACAGATTTCGTCAAGGACATGAAAGCGGGCAATATCGATAGTTTGCTGAATCGTTTTAAAGCGTTGGTTGCAACTATTCCGTATCAACTTGTTGAAAATCAGGAAAATTACTATCACTCTATTTTATTCACAATTTTCACTTTGACCGGACAATACGTGAAGGCGGAAGTGTCAATGATCAACGGTCGCAGCGACGCGGTTGTTGAGGTTCAAGGCTATATCTATATTTTTGAGTTTAAATTATTGGGCAACGGCACCGCCGAAAGAGCATTGAAGCAGATTGAGAACAAAGGTTATGCGATTCCGTACCAAGCAACCAATAAAAAGATTGTCAAGATCGGCGTAGAATTCGATCCCAAAAAAAGAACTATCGGACGCTGGCTAATTGCCGACAAAAATAAAAAAACAACAAAAAAGATTAGCAAGAAAATTGTTAAAAAGATCGGCAAAAAAGTTGCCAAAAAAGCCAGCAAGAAAACCGTTAAAAAAGTTGTTAAAAAAAGTTCCGGTAAGAAAAAATGAAGGAGGGAGAAGGGGGAATAAAATTATGTGAGAAACAACTATCCGTTTAAGATTTGTTTGTGCGGCGGACAATTGGATTGGTGCGGCGCGGGCGGCTGCTACCAGCGTGAAAACAAAATTTTGCTGTCAACTCTTTTCAACAACTTCTAATAGACTTAAGTTTTTAGAAATTACCCTGACGATTTTATTGGTTTATTTGGTTCATGATTTCGTCTGGAATGCTGACGTTTGATGAGACTTTTTGTATGTCGTCGTGGTCGTCGAGCAACTCCATCAGCTTGACAATTTTTGACGCGGTATCAACATCGTTTATCTCTGCGGTATCTTTGGGAAACAGGCTCAATTGCGAGTCTTCCGGTTCGATTTTTGCTTTTAGCAATGCCTTTGACACGGAGTCGTACGCGGTCGGGTTGCAAGTTACTTCAAATGCGTCGTCCATCTCGACAACATCATCCGCACCCGCATCAATCGCAATCTCCATCAACGCCTCTTCCGTCAAATTATCTTTTGGAATAACAAATAAACCCTTCCTCTCAAAATTCCACGCAACACAACCAGAAGCCCCAAGCTTCCCTCCACAAACCTCAAATATTTTTCTGATTTCCGGTGCAGTTCTATTCCGATTGTCGGTGACCGCCTCCGCAAGTACAGCCACTCCGCCGGGGCCATAACCTTCATAAACCAACTCGTCCAATTGCTCCGACCCAAGCTCGCCGGAACCGCGTTTTATTGCCCGCGCGATATTTTCCTTTGGCAAACTCACTGATTTAGCTTCATCAATCGCAGCCCGCAAACGTATATTTGCGTCAGGATCACCACCGCCCATCTTCGCCGCAATTATTATCGCCTTTGCCAACTTACTCCATAACTTGCCGCGCTTCGCATCAACAAGTGCCTTCTTGTGCTTAATTCCAGCCCAATGTGAATGTCCCGACATCTGTCCTTTCTCCCGTTATCTCTGTTTTATCTTTTTATACTTGTCTTTTTATACTTATCTTTTCTATACTTATATTTTTTATTTTATCTCTTTATTTTTGCAACATTGCAACGCGCATTCCAACGGCGCAATAACCGAATGTTTTCTTGCTCAACTCGCGCTGCTTGGTACTAATTCAGGTTCTTCGCTTTTTTCTACTTTGCTTTTTTCTACTTTCTTTTCCGGCGTGATGTATTGCGTGTTTAAATGTTCTTTGGAAGCTTCGTCAACTTCATCAAACAAGCGTCCGCTAAAGACAAGTTGCTTCTTGTCCCCGACTAATTTGATATTGACTTCGATTACTTCTTTGCCGTCAAATTCACCCTTGAGCAATTCTTCCGAAAGCGGGTCTTCAACCATTCCCTCAATAGCACGCCGTAACGGTCGCGCGCCGAAATCAAGATTACTACCTTTTTTGATCAACCACGCTTTCGCTTCATCCGAAAGTAACAACTTGTACCCCTTCTCCCAAAGTCTGTCACGCACCTTGCGAAGTTCCAACTCAACCACCTCACTCAAATCCGCTTCCGTCAAATGCCTAAACACAATAATATCATCACAACGCCCAACAAATTCCGGTCTGAATATCCGATCAATCTGTTCATTCACACGTTCTTTCATGCTCTCGTAGCTTGCGTCGCCGGTAGGTTTCTGGAATCCGAACGCGGCTTCGTTTTTTATGGCTTCCGCGCCGGCGTTTGTTGTCATTATCAAGATAGTATTTTTGAAATCGACGTGTCTTCCGAAGCTGTCGGTCAAGCGTCCTTCTTCCATGATTTGCAACATCATGTTGAACACGTCAGGATGCGCTTTTTCAATCTCATCCAACAACACAACCGAGTACGGACGCCGTCTGATTTTCTCCGTCAATTGTCCGCCTTCTTCGTGTCCGACATATCCGGGAGGCGCGCCGATTAAACGGCTGACGTTATGTTTTTCCATGTATTCGCTCATGTCAATTTGAATCAAAGCGTCTTCGTTGCCGAACATAAATTCCGCCAATGCCTTTGCCAAAAGCGTCTTTCCCACGCCCGTCGGTCCTGCAAAAATAAACGCGCCGGTAGGACGTTTCGGGTCTTTTAATCCGCTTCGGCTTCGCCGTACTGCTTTGGAGATTGCTTTGATTGCTTCGTTTTGGCTGATGACTCGTTTGTGTAATTCCGCTTCCATTTCCATGAGACGTTTTGTGTCCTCAACACTCATTCGCGTCAACGGAATCCCTGTCATTTTTGAGATAACGTCGGCAATTACAGGTTCATCTACCATGCCGATTTTTTCTTTCATCTTTTCTTGTGCGTCTTTTCGTTGCCGTGTTATTTTGTCAATTTCATCGCGCAGGACAAGTGCTTTTTCAAAATTTTGTGCGCCGACGGCGGCTTCTTTTTCTTTTGTCAATTGTGCCAATTTGTCGTCAAGTTCTTTCATTGATGCCGGTGTGGTCATTGATTTTAGGTGAACTCTTGCTCCTGCTTCGTCGATTACGTCTATTGCTTTGTCCGGCAAGCATCTGCCCGAAATATACCGGCTCGACAACTCCACCGCCGACTGCAATGCCTCATCGGTGATTGTGACGTGATGATGTTTTTCGTAGCGGTCGCGTAAACCTTTTAGGATTTCGACGGTTTGTGATTGGCTTGGCGGTTCGACCATGACGATTTGGAATCTTCGATCCAGAGCTGCATCCTTCTCTATATACTTACGGTATTCGTCGAGTGTGGTTGCCCCGATGCATTGGACTTCGCCGCGGGCAAGAGCAGGCTTGAGAACGTTTGATGCGTCGATAGCACCTTCTGCACCGCCCGCACCGACAATAGTGTGAAGTTCATCAACAAACAGAATCAATCTGCGAACTTTTCTTACTTCGCCCATAATCGCTTTGATTCGTTCTTCAAATTGACCGCGATATTTTGTCCCCGCAACCATCATCGCAAGATCGAGCGCAACTATCCTATAACCCCGCAACAACTCCGGCACATGACCTTCAACAATCAATTGGGCAAGTCCTTCAGCGATTGCGGTTTTGCCGACACCGGCTTCGCCTAGCAGTACGGGATTATTTTTTGTCCGTCTGCAAAGAATCTGCATTGTTCTTTCGATTTCTTTATCGCGTCCGATTACGGGGTCGAGTTTATGTTGTTTTGCGAGTTCGGTCAAGTCGCGGGCGAAGCTATCGGTTGCGGGTGTTTTGTTGTTATTTTTGCCCCCTTTGCGTGAGTTATCGTCGTCGTCAAAACCGCCTCCTCCGATGCCGTTACCGTTGCCTACGCTTGCGTATTCGTATGGGCGTTCGCCGACATCGCCGGAATCAATACCATGCCCAAGAAGATTCAAAACTTCACGCCGAACATCCTCCAACTTCAAGCCAAGATTCATCAAAACTTGTGCCGCTACTCCTTCTTGTTCGCGCAAAAGCCCAAGAAGAATATGTTCCGTTCCAACATAATTATGGTTCAGATTGCGGGCTTCTTCCATTGAGAATTCGATTACTTTCTTCGCGCGCGGGGTTTGTGGGAGTCGTCCCATTGTCACAAGATCGGGTCCGCTGCGAACTAGCTTCTCAACTTCGTGTCTGATTTTTCGCAAGTCAATATCAAGATTTTTCAGAACGTTAGCGGCGACACCGCTACCTTCCTTGATCAATCCGAGCAAGATATGTTCTGTCCCGATATATTCGTGATTGAACCGTTGGGCTTCTTGGTTTGCGAGTTGCATGACTTTCCTTGCCCTATCGGTAAATCTTTCGTATGGCATGATTTTATGTTGGGTGAGGACAGCAATATTTTTGGTTTATGCCATCTGAACCCAAGATTTAATTTTTAATCTTTAATGGTACTACGTACTGGTAACGGTGTGTTGTTGTCGGTTTCGGTATAGGTGTCGATTTTCAGAATAGGCTTTGCAAAAATCCCAACATGAGCTTGTCATGCCGCCCATCGCAATAAGCTAAATCACTGCATCCCAAATAACATCTACATCAATTTCACATATTATCAATACAAAGAAATCCCCCAATCAAAATGAGGCAACATTGTACACTCAAATAATCGTTTAGCAAGGAGGCATTATATCGAATACGTTACAAACCGTATTCAGACTACTACGAAAAAAATACTCTTTTGTTTCGCAATTACAAACGCAACAGCACACGCTTGAAGATAGACAAGAAGATAGATAACAATAGTGTACGCAATAGAAGGCAGCCGATCTTTCGCCAAATTTTTTTGGTGAATAGCGTCGGCGCAGCCGACAATAGCCGCGAAGCGGCGACGGACTGGAACGCGGGCGTCCCGCCCGCCTCTGTGCGTAATAGAACC
>JAISQS010000685.1 GCA_031274045.1 Planctomycetaceae bacterium
CATGTACGCGTAAATTTGGATGAACACAAAATGTCCCAAAATGGACTTATGCTCGAACAAGAGCAAGACCATATATCCATTGGTATCATCAACCAAAGGTGCCGTGTACGGAATATCCGACCGAAATTCCTTGAATGGATTCCCTTGTACGTTCCCGAAAAAATTCGTCCGCTCCGGCTGCAACTTATCCAAATCTATACATTCCGCAATCGCAGGATCAGCATAATTCCGCAAGATGTCCGCCGCAATAATTTGATCATCCAATATCTTGCGGCAAAAACCGTCTTGTGTAATTCCTGCCCGTTGATCGGACTCGCTCGCTAAAACTTCCGGATTTACAGCTGCGTTGTCTGCAATATTATCGGGAATTTTTTTGGTTGAACTCTTGTCATGTTTATTGGTATTTTTAGTCATGATTTTATTGGTTGTCTGATTTGATGTTGTTTGTTTTGATTTTTGTTTTTATTTTCCGCAATAGTCGATTGTTCTTGCGATTTCGCTTTTTAGTTCTGTTCGGTGTATGACGCGGTCAATGTATCCGTGTTCTAGTAGGAATTCGCTTGTTTGAAATCCTTTTGGCAATTCGATTCGTAGAGTTGCTTTTATTGTTCTCGGACCTGCGAATCCGATGAGTGCTTTTGGTTCGGCGAAAATCAAATCACCGAGTGATGCGAAACTTGCGGCGACACCGCCCATTGTCGGATTTGTTAATACGGAGATGAACAATCCGCCTTTTTGGTGAAACCGCGCCAATGCGGCTGAGACTTTTGCCATTTGCATTAGCGAGAAGATTCCTTCGTGCATTCTTGCGCCTCCGCCGCTGCCTGAAATAATTACGAGTGGTAAATCTTCCTCCGTCGCGCGTTCAGTTATCCGCGTCAACTTCTCGCCAACAACCGACCCCATACTCCCCATGATAAATCGGGAATCCGTCACGCCAAATGCTACCCGCCTCGCACGAACACGACCAACGCCAACAACCGCCGCCTCGTCAAGCCCCGTCAATAATTGATCCTCACGAATCCGATCAGGATAAGATTTGCGATCAACAAAATTCAACGGATCGCAAGGAATAAGCTCCGAAAAGGACTCCTCAAATGTACCTTCATCGAAAACCTGGTTGATTCGTTGCCGTGCGGAAACGTACCAATGACAATCGCATTCGGGGCAAATATTCATTCGCCGTTCAGCTTCTTTTCTGAATATAGTCGCATGACAGCCCGGACAACGAACCCACAAACCTTCCGGCACGCCGCGCTTTCGACGAGGCAATCCGTCAGACGAATCACCATTCGGCAAATCTCCTTCACGAGACAATTCAGATGTCGAAATATTTACAACCGGCTCTGTCATATTCAAACAAACAACTATTCAAATTCAAAAAACAAACAATATAAAAAACACCGATGACAACTCTCTTTGTGTTGAGTGGAAGCTGTTATGACGCGATGATGTTTCATTTGACGCGAACCCGAAGCAGACACTCCGCCCCAAAACATCCAGACAAAAAATGAGCGGCAAAGTATATCACGTATCACAATTCTGACAAGCATACAGAAACACGCCGCCGGGTCTGATTGACGCTGAAACGCAGCTAGTCACGTTGACATCAAAAGTACATCAAAGTTTTTTGCACAGATTTTTTGATCGTAATTAGCGCAACAATAATTTTCCTGATTATTCCTAGTGTTAAGGAGATCGTGAGTGGGTGAAAAATACACAGGAAAATGGTAGTTCGCAGCCAAACAATGATTTTGGCACAATGCCTTTGCTTTCACCGCGTTTAGTGAGAGTATTTTATCTATTTCAACCACAACCTCGTGAACGCTAGGAAAAATTATTTTGTTATGTTTGTGTTCTCAAAAAAAGGCGGAACATTCGCGTTTGTATTGTAGATTTTTGTGCTTTAACTTTTGCTTTAACTTGCGGGAACTTTTGCGGGCGGACTTGAAAATCCAATATGAAACCATGATGGAACCGACAGTGAAGCTGGGGTACATTGATGAAATTTTATACCAATGTATAATTACGCAAACTTTGAGTCTTCGAGGCGCACTGCGGTAATATCTTATAGAAGTTAAGCGTATACGATAATTTCGGATTGTGTGTGATCGTCGAAAAAGTAGTGTGTGTAGTTAAAAAAATAATTGTAAATGGTCGTGTGTAAACGACCCCAAAAAAATATTTTGATAGAAAGTTGAGGTTAAGGTGCGTATAGAACGCGATACAATGGGTGAGGTTTCAATTCCGCGTGATGCTTATTTTGGTTCACAAACGCAGCGCGCGGTTGATAATTTTCCAATATCGGGCAAAAGAATTGCGGCGGATCTGATTCATGCGTTGGGTCTTGTCAAAAAGGTTGCGGCTCAGGTTAATTTCAAACTTGGCAAGTTTGCGAGTTGTGCTGCTCCGCTTGGGGAGAAGGAGGTTGACGCGATTATTGTGGCGGCGGATGAAGTTGCGGCGGGTAAATTTGATGCCGAGTTTCCTATTGATGTTTATCAAACCGGAAGCGGCACTTCCAGCAACATGAACGCAAACGAAGTTATTGCAAACCGCGCCATCGAATTGCTCGGCGGAGACAGATTCAACCCGAAAAAAAATATACACCCAAACGATCACGTCAATCTCGGTCAAAGCACCAACGATATGTTCCCCACCGCTATCCACGTCGCTGTCGCAATTCTAATCAAAAATACGTTAATCCCGTCTTTGACAACATGTCATGAGATATTGTTGCGCAAATCGCGGCAGTGGAAAGATGTCTTGAAAATAGGGCGAACACATTTGGCAGATGCCGTCCCAATGACACTCGGGCAAGAGTTCGGCGCATTTGCGAGACAAGTCGAACTAGCAAAAGAACGCGCCCAATTAGCAATCGGGCAAGTATCGGAATTGCCTGCCGGCGGAACTGCTGTTGGGACAGGTCTAAACACGCATCCCGAATTTGGGAAACAGGTTTCTAAATTATTGGCGGAATCGACATCGATTCCTTTTGTCGAAGCCAAAGATCACTTTGAGGCGAACGCGCAACGAGACGGACTCGTCGCGGCACACGCGTTAATCAAATCAATCTCCATCACGTTAATGAACATCGCTAACAATATCCGTTTTTTATCTAGTGGACCTCGATGCGGTTATTATGAGGTTGTGCTTCCTGATTTGCAGCCCGGCAGCTCGATTATGCCGGGCAAAGTTAATCCGGTTTTGTGTGAAAGTCTGATGCAGGTTGCCGCGCGTGTTGCCGGAAATGATCAAACGATAACAATTGCCGCAGCAACAGGCGGACAATTTCAACTCAACATCATGATGCCAGTACTAGCGGATACCGCCATCGAATCAATACGAATCCTCGCCGCCGCAACAAACGTCTTCTCAGAAAAAGCGTTGGAAGGTTTGGAAGCAAACGAATCAATTTGCAACAACACAATAGAACAAAGCCTGGCGATGGCAACCGGATTAAACCCATACATCGGATACGAAAAAGCTGCCGCTATTGCAAAAGAAGCATTCAAAACAGGCAAAACGGTACGCGACATCTGCAATGAAAAAAATATCATAAACCCGGACGACCTTAAAAAAGCACTCGACCCAAAATCAATGGCAAATTCAAAATAGTGCTTTCGCAAAACCACACAAACAACGTCAGCGACGTTAACGACGGAGGCTTGCATCCGACGAAGTAACGTTAGCGACGGAGGCTTGCCGCTTGTTGTACCACATAAGTTCGTCGCGAAGCGGCGACGGACTGGAACGCGGGCGGGACGCCTTGCTTATACTACACATCTTTCGATAATCTTATTTTTTTAGAGAATACGGAATAAACAAAATAGACGAAACAAACGAAATTTTACCATCAACTCTTTTCGTTTATTTTGTATTTTTCGTATGTTTTGTATTCTCAAAAAAACTTGTGTGGTATAACGAGGCATCCCGCCCGCCTCTGTGCGTAATAGAACCAAACGATGAAGAAAGGAACGTCAAAATATGTCAGCGAATGTCCTCCAACACGTCTTGGCGTTCCTTCCAAACTCGTTTGGTTTCCTAACGCACTTAGGCGGGCGGGACGCCCGCGTTCCAGTCCTTGCCGCTGCGCGGCAATTTTTTTGTTGGTTGTAATTAGCGCAACGAATAATATTTACAATCTGGTTGGTGGTTGTTTTAGTAGCGGACGACTTGTGTTTTTTGTAGCCAGCCGTCTTGAGATTCGCCGAAGCGTAGGTGCAGCCAGTCGCCGCGTTCGCCTATTATTATGGCAGTTGAACCGAATGGGACGGGTTTAATGAAGGCTTTGTCGTATTGCAATGAGTTTCCCTTGCGAGGCTCAGCCGTCTCAACCGAAACTACCACATAAGAAAAACACTCAAACCTATACCAATCATACGCCACCGAAACCACCGAAATCAACGTCAACACGAACACCACCACCGAAAACCGCAAAAACACACGCCGGAATCTTTGACGTAAAAATAACACCAACAGACCACTCACAAAAAGAACTATCGCAAAAATTTGAGAACACAAAACCTTCTCATAAACCCCAAGCCGATTTTGCCAAAAAAACAGATACTCAAAAAAAGGAACACGCTCCGCCGCCAAAATTCCATCACCCGATTCCATCTGAATTGAGCTGGTATTATTGGGATCGGAGTTTATTTTTGTTTCGTTGGTTATCCCGCTTGCGGTTCGCAAATTTGCCAGAATACGTGCGTCATTTGGAAGATAGCGGAGGGCAATTCTGTACGCCGCAATTGCTCTACCTCGTTCGCCTGCGTAGAACCATGCGTTACCCTGATTGTAGTACAATTGACCTGAACGGATGCCTTTGTCAATCAAGCCTTGATACATGTTCGCAACCAACCTGAACTCTGACGCTTGCTCTGATGCCGGTCGTTCCGCCGCCGCGTCGAACGCCTTCTCCACCGCCTCAAACTCACGCTCATAGCCACGAACAGACCAAACCCGAATCCCACAACCAGAACCCGAAACAAAAAATAGACACAAAAGAAAGAAAAATATACAACGTAACACCACTCAATTTCACTCTCAAATCATAAAGATTGTTTTGAGATTTTTTGTCTGCAAACCGATCAGATCAGTACCACACAAACCAACCCAACGACAACACCTCGTCATACCGCGTAATTTTTAAGATGCTTTTTCATGAGAATACGAAGTACATAACAAAATAATTTTTTTAACACGAAACACGCCAAAAGACGAAATTCGCGAAAGTGATTTTAAAAAAAGTTTATTTTCAGTGTTTATTAAAATTTCGCGTATTTCGTATTTTCGCGTGTTTCGCGTTGGAAATAATTTTTAGACATTACATGATGTGTAGTATAACGAGGGCAACCCCGTTATACCACACATCTTTTACGATGCGTTTTTTTGAGAATAAGAATAGGCGAAAAATACTAAACAAACTAAACTGTGCTCTATCCTATATTTTAGTCGCGCTAGCGACGACATCATGCATAACCGGCGGTGTAGCGAAGCGCAACCGCCGGATCGCGACCCCTCCAACAATCAAGTCGCGCAGCGACGGCATTATCGAATACGTGTGTGTATCTGTAAGCAAGATGCTGTGCTGCTAGAGAAGAGCTTATTGATTGAAACGAAAAATTTGCCTCAAAGATATCCAATAATGTCGTCGCTGCGCGACTTTGATGTCGGTGATGTGACGCGATCCGGTGATTGCGCTGCGCTACATCACCGGTTATGCATGATGTCATCGCTGCGCGACTATCAAAAAAACACATCTCAAAAATGTGTAGTATAACGAGGGCAACCCCACGTCAATAACTCGGCAAAATCAAATGAATCAACAAATCCCCGTTTTTTATCTCAACAATAACACAACTTTTTCTGCGGCTAAATTTATTTGGTTGTTGTTGCGGTATGAGATGTTGGTTGTTAGTACGTTTGATGATGTGGGTTGTGTGAGGAGGCGATTGGATTTTTTGATAGAGGTTTTTGAACATAAATTGCAGAGGTCATTGCCGCGTCCTGATGTTTTGTCTGATTGTGAAGTAGGGGGAGTTTTGGGCGGTGTTGATATTGTGGGGGCAATTGATTTTGACGAGTTGTATGCGAGAGATCTGTTCTATAAAAAGTTGTGTCGGCTGGAAGGGAACGGAATCGATCCGTCAAAATACAGAAAAAATAATAACGCACAACACAACAAAGAATCAATCAAATACGGTTATCACTCCGAATCCGGTAAAACAGGATTCAAACTAAAAAAAACACAACACAACGAAATAACTTCACAAGATCACAACCAACCAGATACCACAATATTTGAACCGTCCTCTCCCACAGATAATTTGGCGCAACAAAAAAGATTTGAAAAAAATAATGAGAACGAATCGCTAAATTTGAAAATAAACATAACCGGAAAAGACGGCAGAAAATTTATTGCAATTTACAAAAATGACGAACCACAAGAGTTGATCGAAGGTTGGAACGCAATCCGCAATAACGATCTTGATCAAACAACAAACATAATAATCAGACTAAACATAAATTGCTTACACGAAATACTAAAATCCGAAAACATAACAGACACAATCAAACAAGAACTAATACGCGGACGCTTACTCATAACTTCCGATTCCCCAATAAATACACAAAAAATACTAAAACTTTTTGGAGAAATTATCTTGCCGAGTTGTGGATAACTCGCAGGAAGGGAAGGGAAGAATATTTTTTTGAGAATACGAAGTATAACGAGATAATTTTTAAACGCGAAACACGCTAAAAAACGAATTCGCAAAATTGATTTTTAAAATTGAGTTGCCGCTGCGCGGCGATTTATCGTACAAAAACACAAAACGTAATTTTTGAGATAACCAAAAGTATAACGCGAACAATGTCAATTTCATTTGATTTAACAGGTAAAACGGTATTGGTGACAGGTGCGTCATCGGGGATCGGTCGCGCGGTTTCGGTTGCGGTTTCTCACGCCGGTGCTGCGGTCATCTTGATCGGACGCAACACAGACCGGCTCAACGAAACCGCCGCTATTTGCAAAGGAAATATCGTTACAATAATGTACGATTTTGCTCTCGACCCCGACGATATTCCAAAATGGATGCAAAAAATTACACGCGAACATGGTGTATTGAGCGGGTTAGTACACGCAGCCGGAATCGAAATGGCAAGACCATTGCGAGCAATCAAAACAAAAAATTTAGTCGATACATTCATCACAAACGCCGTTAGCGGCGCAATGTTAATGAAAGGTTTAAGCTTGACCGGAGTAAACAATAAAGACGGCTCATCTGCGGTTTTAATCAGCTCGGTGTCAGCAAGTTGCGGCAATGCGGGATTGCTAAGTTATAGTATGAGCAAAGGCGCAGTTGAATCGTGTACAAAAACTCTCGCGATAGAATTAGTAAACACAAAAATACGCGTAAACTGCATCGCACCGGCAATGATCAAAACCCCAATGACCCAAAACGGAACATACCAAAAAATTCAAGATATCGGCGATGAACGAAAAGATTTACTTGAATCGCGCCACCCGATGGGCTTCGGCGAACCCGATGATGTTGCCGCCGCCGCACTATTCCTCTTGTCCGACGCAAGCAAATACATAAACGGAATCACGCTATTCACAGACGGCGGATATTCATCACAATAATTGCCAAATAAAAAACAAAAAGTAAAATTACACAATCAAATTTTCAATCCCACAAAATTACACCAACTCAAGCTGAAAAATTTGCAACAATTATCAACCACATAACACATCAAAAAAACAGAAATTTAACGATGGCAAAAAAAACTGGAAAAAAAGTGCCGATTTATGTTGATACTGTCATCATTAAAAAATCGACACCGGAAACGGAGACAAGTGAATCTCATTTGTGGGATATTGCTCAAGATCGCTTTTGCCGCAAGATACTGGATGATCAAATTATTGCTTCAGACATATTGCGGTATTACGCTGACGCGGAACTTGGCAAGTATGTTGATTTGGATAATTTGAAGTCGGAGAAGACGAATTTTTTTGGGGCAACGCTAGGGAATCCGTTCAAGGAGTTTCGAGTTGACATTCCCTACACGACTCCGTTACTTGACGATACCAATGGATACATGGTCTTGATCGTATTTGAACACAAATCAGATTTAGGCGATTTTGTGTTTATCCAAATTTACGCATATATGCACTTGATAAACTACGACAAATGGCAACGGGCAGGTTATCCACAGTCAATTAAATCATCATTTCGTCCGTATATTCCAATAGGTGTCATCGTGTATTGCGGTGATGAAAAAGAGGAGAGCAAGATTGTTTCTTACCAAGATATGTACAAAAATGCGATACCGGAATTTTTGCGGGATTTTGTTTCGCAGTCAAAGTTGATTCGGGTTAATTTGAATAAATTCCCGTATGATAATTTGCCGGGTCGTCCAGAGACACAAGCGTTTGTTGAGACAATGAAGCGAATGCACGACGGGACACTACAAGATAATCTTTGTAGTATGTTGGCACATTTTAACGAAACGACGATAGGTCCGCGGATAAATGACATCATTTATTCGATCTGCACATACGCGTCATCAAAATTAACAATTGGTGCCGATGAATTTGAAAAAATCATCAGAGTATCAATAACAGGAAAGAAAGGAAATGATATGGCTGAAAATTTAAAGAAAAGTATAGCGGATGAAATTCTTAACCAAGCAATGCTAATAGCTGAACCTAAAATTAAAGAAGAAGGAAGAATAGAAGGAATAGTAGAGGGAGAAGCAAAAGGGAAAGCAGAAGCGATACTAAATATTCTACAAAAACGTTTTGGTAGAGTACGTAAGGGTGTTGTTGAACGTGTTCGTGCAAAACGTGATCCAAGTGTTCTTGACACCTTGATGCTTCAGACTTTGGATTGTACATCGATCAATGAATTCGCTGATTTATTATGAAAGCGAAATGGTTGATCTGACAAAAAATATCGTTTGATTCGATCTTCCACATCGCATTGACAAGACGAATAATTGACACTAATACAACTCAAAATATAGCGTATGTAACGCACAAATACCAAGAAATAAAGGAGATACCTATGGTACTATCAAAAAAAATGAAAAAATGTATCGAAGAAGCTGTTGAACGTTCACTACGGAACATTAAGGCTATAGAATTGAAAATTGAAAGGAAGGTAGATGCGATATTAACGATTTTGGAAAAGCATTTTGGTGAAGTAGATGAGAGTATCGTTGAACGAATTCGCATAGTGCGTAATAACTTTGTCCTTGATGATCTTGTGGTTTATGCGTTGAATTGCGAAACGATCACGGAGTTTTCCGATGTATTGCAGAGGTATATTGACGAGGTACATGTAGAGTTGATAGATGAGTATATTTATAAGCGTAAGTCGTAAGTGATTTTATTTTTTTACAAAACCAAAATTTGAAATATATGACAAAAACAAAGCAGGAATTTATAGACGAATTGGAATGTATATTGAATACTGAGTCCGGTGCATTGACGGAGTCTGTTGAGCTTGTTTCGTTGCAAGGTTGGGATTCGACGGGGATGCTTGGTGTGATTGCGGTTCTTGATGATCTTGATGTTCAGGTTCCTGTTTCTCAAATTCGCGATAGCCGGACTGTTGCGGATTTGATTAAACTTGCGGGCGACGCGGTTATGTGAAAGTGTCGTGTTGCTTGTCAATGTCACCTATTGTCGTCAATGTCACCTAAAAAAATTAAAGAGCCAATTTCAAATCGAGAGTTATGACGCATACATTGTCAAAGAGCCGATTATCTGATGGGATTGGCGGGGTTGGATTGTCTAAATGTTTGTTGCGTGATCCGGTTGCGGTTGTTGCGATTGGTTGTCGGCTGCCAACGGATATTGTTACGCCTGACTCGTTTTGGGATATTCTTATTAAAGGCAAATCACAAGTCAGCGAAGTGCCTGAAACATGGATTGATTCGGAAGTCTATTTTGATCCGCAACCGGGCAAAACCGGTAAAACATATTCCAAATTAGGCACAATATTTGACAACACACAAATTGAAACGGAAATCAAAAAATATCCGTTTCATCCGAAATTCCGCAACGATAACCCGATATTAAAACTGGCATATATTGTCGCCGAAGAAGTAAAACAGCAAGCCGGAATTACTGCCGACAACCGCGATTATGGAATTTATGTCGGCGGTATTCGCGCATCTGATTTTAGCGACGATTATATTTTATCGACAACAGTTGACGTTGCTTTTGAATCACTCAACGAGTTGCCTGAATTTGGAATATTGCCCGCTGATATACAACGTGACATCATTAGGCGGAGTACCGATGCGGCTATCAGGAATTTGCGCAACGATAAATTATCTGCGAACTATTCGCCTGAGATTCGGCTTGGTGATTTTGTAACAAATTTACGTGAAATTTTCGGATGGACTGGCGCGGCTTATTCTTTGGATGCTGCTTGTGCGTCGTCGTTGGTTGCGATTGATTGCGCGAGAAACGACATTTTGTCAGGCAAAATAGACGGCGCACTCGTTGGCGGAATTTCGGCGATGACAAAATTGACTCCGATATTATTCTCAAAAAACTTTGCCGCAACAGGAAAATTAAGCCGACCATTTGATGCCAACGCAGACGGAATGGTCGGCTCAATGGGTATCGTGTTCACGTTTTTGAAATCTCTCAAACAAGCCAAAATTGACGGTAATTCTATACTCGGTCTGATTCGCGGTATCGGGTTCTCGTCGGATGGACGCGGAAAAAGTTTGTGGGCGCCGCGACCGGAAGGCGAACTGCTCGCAATGCAACGCGCATACAACGAAACCCAAATCACACCGCACCAATTGAGCTACATTGAAGCACACGCAACATCAACAAATGTCGGCGATTCAACAGAGCTTAAAGTGATTGAAAAATTGCTAAACGATTCCTCGCCGAATCAAAATAACAACACACCGCAAAATAAATCTGCCGACAAATATTTGCCAACAAAAAAACTCGCTATCGGAAGTGTCAAAGCAAATATCGGACATTCTTTTGAAGCGGCGGGACTGATCGGCTTGATGAAGGTTTTACAAATTTGCAAAAATAAAATCGTTCCGGCTCAGATAAATATTTCAGAACTTCATCCTGATATTTTGAATCGTGATTTACCGTTTTTTATTCCGCTTGAGAATTATCCGCTTGAGACGCGTGACAATGTCCCGCACTTGTTCGGCATCAACGCATTCGGGGTCGGCGGTCTCAACACACATCTTATTTTGGAGGAATATTCTGATGAATATTCGGAGAAGTATATAGGAACGGATGCGGCGGAGGATGACACAAATGTTGACAAAAAAAATGTTGATGTTGATGTTGATGTTGATGTCGATGTTGATGTCGATTCACGCAGAGAAGCGGGGCGGATTCTTGAAGATTGCGACGAAGCGGGGCGGATACCGATAGCGGTTGTTGGTGTTGGTTGCGTTTATGCGGGTGCGTTTTCGACAAATTCGTTTAGTGATATTTTAAATGCGAATATTGATCCGAAGTGTTCGCTCTCGTCGTTTGAGCTGCGCCGCCGTTTTTTTTCTGATAAAGCAAATAGCAATAGTGCGGATTTTCAAGGCGGATTTATCGAAAATTATTTTTACGATTGGGAACGTCATAAAATTCCGCCGTTGCAAATTCAACGTTGTGATCCGTTGCAAACTTACGTAATGGGTGCGGTTGACGAGGCGATGAATGCCGCAATCGTAGGACGCGAATTGACAGATGACGAACGTGATAATACTTTTGTCGTTGCGGGGTCAGACCATTTTTCAAATTTCTTTAACGAATATTTACTCAGCATCCGCGCGCACGAGTTGGCAAAAATTGTACGCCAAAATACAAAATCAATTTTTCACGAACACGATTTTTTGAATACACAAAAAGAACGTTTCGGTTTAACAGATGAGACCGCCGATATGATTGCGGCGAATTTTGCCAAAAAAATAATCAAGGATAATCCTTGTATTTCAGACGTAACCGGCAGCTTCTCGTCAAGTTCATTAGCATCGCGCATAACAAAAATTTACGATCTGCACGGCGGAGCGTTCACAATAGACGGCGGCTCAACATCATCAATAATCGCACTCGATTATTCGTTACAAAAATTACGCCGCGAAAATGTATCGTATGGAATTTGTATTGGCGCGTACCGTTGGACAAATTCGCACGCATCCGAATATTATTCGTCAAAACATAACGCCGAAGCATTCCCTTTGGCGGAAGGCGCGGGTAGCGTCATTCTCAAACCGCTGCCGCAAGTGAATTATCGTTACGAAAAACCGCTCGGTATTATTTGCGACATAATTAAAGTCAGTCAAGGCGTTCCCGATAAATCAGAATGGGAATCGCTCGCGTTGTGTGTTGACGATTTGCTCTTCGTTGCAATCGCATCACCAACGCCCGCCAAACACCTAAAAAATACCGCCTCATTCTTTCATAATCTAAATCGCTCCAACCCGATTCCAATAACCACATGCCGCTACCAATTCGGCAATCTTTGCAACGGAGCCGGAATGGCAGAACTGATCAAGACATTGTTGATTTTGCAAAATCGAATCATTCCGCCGCAATCCGATTGGACTGAATCGCACCAAAACTCAGAGCTATTTTTCGTAACAAAAAATCCGATCAATTTAGAATACAATAACAGTTCTTTCGCAATATTATTCGATATTGATGCCAACGGTGATGGTTATGCCGCGATCATTTTGCCGGATAAATTTGCACTGAATAATCGCGTTTTGACAATAGGATTTGAGCCGCGTCAAATTACTTTGCCGAATCCGTTAAGATTATTTGACGATGAATCAACTTCACCAAATTCAATGCAATCCGACTCAAATACACCAAATTCACACGAACACGAATCGAATGAAACCACAACAAACATGACAGAATCGATTCACGTTAATTTGTTGAAGCCGAATTTGTTGAAACCGGTCTATTTTTATCGTCAAACCGGTGCGGCTTATGATATGGGTTTTGGGCTTGGAGTTGCTGATTCGCATGGGATCGTGAAATTGATGAATGCGTATCGTCGGTTGCAAACGTCAACGTTGGAGTCTATTGGTGTTGATTTGAATTTGTTGAGTTGTGATGAGTTATTTGGCGATGGCGGCTTGGATGAGTTGCGTGGACTTGCTGATGGGTCGGGCGTTTCGTTTGAGGAGTTGTTTGAGCATAATTTCAGATTTTATTCGGGACTCACCGGCGAGCAATTTTTACTTCGCGATGCCGGACAATTTTGGCATGTAGTTATTTTTGAGCATTCGTTGTGTGCTGATTTCAAGGGGATAATTGATATTCATTTGTCCGAATGCGAACCCGCAACGAGCGGATCATATTTGCGAATAAGCGCAACAGGATGCATAGGCGGATTCGCCGCCAGCAACAAAACAGATTCCTCAATATCAATATTATCAGGGCAAAATAAATCGCATCTCTCCACAATAAAATCTATGACGCTGCATCGTCGTTTGGACATGACATCCGGCAACCAATCAGATAAATCGATCAGCCAAATAGACTCAACCGCAAACCAAATTCTCATCGTCAATACCTCCACCGGAAAAGTTATAACGAACTCAAAAAACAACACTCCAACATACGACGCGCAAACCGCAAACGAAATCATAAGAAAATTTTCATCACGACAAAATTATCTTTGTACAGTTATGATCAGCGGCAACAAAATACAAATTTTTTGACCAACAACATCACACAACCAATACGCCGCAAACGCTGAAAATTGCAGGTTTCAACACAACTTCAAACATCGTGTAGCGGCAGTATTATGCTTGTACAAAACTTAAATTTGGTTACAATGCCGCGTTCTTTGTTGTTGTGTAATGTTGATTTGGTGTACCTTTTTTTTGAGGAGTAGAGAATGGGAGCTAGTGAAGATCGTATTGAATTGGCGTTGAAGATTTCGGGGAGGATGGCGGTTAATGCGCGAGATGAATTTTTGTATTTTTTGGATACATTGAGGGTGAATTGCAAGGAGGATGATTCTCCGGTTACGCCTATGGATTTGGAAATTGAGAGGACGATTCGTCGTGAGATCGAATCTGTTTTTCCAGACGATACGATTGTTGGCGAGGAGTTTCCTGACCACAAAGGCTTGAGTGAATATAGATGGCTGATTGATCCGATAGATGGTACGAAATCATTTATTCATGGTGTTCCGCTTTTTAGTACGTTGATTGGTTTGGAGAAGAGTGGAGAAAGTATTTGCGGTATAATTTCGCTTCCTGCGCTTGGGTTGATTCTTTATGCGGAGAAGGGGGGCGGCGCGTGGTTGCGAAAAAAAGGTTCCAATCGTGAGGAGCGTGTGAATTGTTCATCTTGCCGCAATATATCTGACGCGGTTTTTTTGACGAGTGAGGTTTTGACGTTTAATAAAGCGGGGCGGCGTGACGCTTATGAACGATTAGAACGGAGTGTGAAGTTTACGCGGACGTGGGGCGATGCGTATGGTTATTTTCTTGTCGCGACGGGCAAGGCGGAGATGATGGTTGATCCAATTTTATCTGATTGGGACGCGGGACCGTTGCTTGTAATTCTTGAGGAGGCGGGCGGAAAGTTCACAGATTGGAAAGGGAACCGCACAATCTACGGCAAAGAAGGAATAGGCTCAAACGGAATTTTACACGACGAAATACTAAAAATATTAAACGAGAAATGACCAAAGAAAATAATTCAACTGCGTATTTTGCTTATCCAAAATTGACGGCGTAGTCGTAGCGGCATAAGCGGCATGGTTGCTTGATATAAATTTTCACGTACAATGCTGCCTTCGCGATAGAGATTCAATTACACAACGCACACAACAAATAACTTTAAAAAATCTGATTATTTCGGATTTTGTGGGGGTTTATTTTCGTTAATGTTTTCGTGTTGGTGGATCAAATCGTTTTATTTACGTGTGTGGTTTGGACTAAAACAACACCGGAGGTGTTGAACA
>JAISQS010000686.1 GCA_031274045.1 Planctomycetaceae bacterium
GGTGTGTGGTTCGCTTGCGGAGTTTAAGGCGGGCTTGAAATAGGTCGAACGGCAACTTCTCATTATTTCTTTCCAACACAAAAAGACGGAATACACGAAATTTTCATCAATACCGCCGCGAAAATAATTTCGCCTTAAAAAATATCTTGTCAACAGATTTTGCAGATTTAACAAATATTACACTTGCGGCGGTCATAAAAATGACGTTAGGCGGGGTAAAAACGTACATTTATGACCGCCAAAAGTATATTTTTATATTCTTTGCGTTCTCCGCGTCTCTGCGCAACAAAAAAATATTTCGCGCAGAGACGCGGAGAACGCGGAGGATTTTTTTATTGTGAGAATTATTTTTAGTTTTTTTTCAACACGGAAGTCGCGGAAGAACGGAAAGAGCGGGGAAATTTTTTCAAATTCGTTTTCCGTCTATTCCGCGTTTTCCGTCTTTCTGCGTTAAAAAATAAAAACTTTGCGTTCTCTGCGTCTCTGCGCGAAACAAAAAAATATTTCGCGCAGAGACGCGGAGAACGCGGAGGATTTTTTTATTGTGAGAATTATTTTTAGTTTTTTTTCAACACGGAAGTCGCGGAAGGACGGAAAGAGCTGAAATTTTTTAAAATTCGTTTTCCGTCTATTCCGCGTTTTCCGTCTTTCCGCGTTAAAAAATAAAACTTTGCGTTCTCTGCGTCTCCGCGCGCAACAAAAAAATATTTCGCGCAGAGGCGCAGAGAACGCAGAGGATTTTTTTGTTGAGAGAATTATTTTTAGTTTTTTTTCAACGCAGAAGTCGCGGAAGGACGGAAAGAGCGGGGAAATTTTTTCAAATTCGTTTTCCGCCTATTCCGCGTTTTCCGTCTTTCCGCGTTAAAAAATAAAAACTTTGCGTCCTTTGTGCCTTTGTGCGCAACGAAAAAAGAAGTTGCGTATAAAGGCACGAAGGACACAAAGAATGCAAAAAAATAAAATTTATTTCTCTGCGTTTTTGTGCGTAATGAAGGCTTAATTGTGAAGATATATTAGGACAATTCTTTTGGGTGTAGTTTATATTTTGCGATTCGTAGTCCTAGTATTCGTTCTGTTATTCCTAGATTTTTTGCTGATTTTGAGACGTTTCCTCTGGAGCGTTTTAGTTCTTCTGTTATCATTTCGCGTTCTACGGAATCCAACACTTCCGGCAAAGAACCAACCCTCAACGGCATCACGCCCAACGCCTTTTGCAACTCCTCCGGCAAATGATAACTATGAATCACGCCATCACTCGCCAAAATAACTGCCCGCTCAATCGTGTTTTCCAACTCGCGTATGTTGCCGTACCAATGATAGCTGTTGAGAATGTTTATTGTTGTTACGGAGAATGACGGCATTGGCTTGCCGTACTCTTCGCTAAATCGTTTTGCAAAATGGCTCGCAAGAAGCATGATGTCAATCTTCCGCTCTCGCAACGGAGGAATAACTATCGGAAATACACTCAACCGATAAAACAAATCATTCCGAAACGTACCCGCATCAACAAGACTCTTCAAATCACAATTCGTTGCCGCAATCACACGCACATCAACTTGTACCGTCTCCGAACCGCCCACCCGTTCAAACGACCGCTCTTGCAAAACCCGCAAAAATTTCGCCTGCAACATCAACGGCAACTCACCAATCTCATCAAGAAAAATCGTGCCGCCATCCGCTTGCTCAAAATATCCGCGTTGCTGCTGAATCGCTCCCGTAAACGCACCCTTCTCATGTCCAAAAAGAAGACTCTCAATCAATGTCTCCGGTATCGCCGCACAATTCACCTTGACAAACGGCATCTTTGCCCGCTGCGAAGCATAATGAATATCATTGGCAAAACGTTCCTTGCCCACACCCGTTTCACCCAATAGCAGTACAGTCGCCCGTGTATTGCATACAGCCATCATCTGCTTATGAATACGACGCATCCCTTCGCTCCGTCCGATTGATGTGAACTTTTGACTCTGCTCTTGCAGCTCGGCTTGCAATCTGCTGTTCTCTGCTTTCAAGTCGTTCACTTCCTCGATTGAAATCTGATATATGCGGACAAATTGAGCAATCGAAGCCGCCACTATCGTCAACAAACGAACCTTGTCATCAAGAGGCGCAGGCGAATACACTATGTCAATACTAATCGTACCAATCACCTCAACCCCAATACGAATCGGAACACAAATAAACGACGTGTTGTGCGCTTCGTCCATGTTCCGCGCACCTGTACGATTGAGAAAGAGCGGCTCCTCAGATATTCGCGGAATAGCAATCGGGTTGCCGGTCTTTACTACTTTGCCCGTTACACCCTCACCCGGCAAATAACAACCACGCTTCAATTGCTCACGATCAAGACCATAACCCTCCATAATATCAATCTCACCCGTCACACGATTCAATATAGAAATCGCACCGCGAGTTATACCAATACAAGATGCCATTTTTGTTAGCAAAGGCTTAAAAACACTAGCAACATCTTGCGTCTCAGACAAAATAACACTTACCTCATAAAGAAGACGCAAATCATCTCTATGTGAACATTGATCAGAAATTCCTAGTGTACACTTATACTGATCATCACATATCTGTATCGGAGTGCTGGTTGACATTTGAAGTGAAAGATACTTTGTACCTTTGCGAAAATTAAAAATAAAAATTGTCCCAAAATAAAAGGGAGTCCAAACCAATTTGACAACACCAACGCCGCCAAAAAAAATATATAACGCACATAAATTCAAGAAATCCCCTGTACGCATTTATTGTACCAAAACAGAAAAATTTGAATAGAAAGATGCGAAAAATTTTTTGCACCCAACAAGATATAAAGACAATTTGAACAAAAAACATCAACTTGCCTACAAGAAAATTCGCCGCAAAATATACCGCTAAAAAATTTCAATTACAAAAATGTCATTGAAACAGTAAGAATTGTCCTTTTTTGCCCGCGAAATACAAATCGGTAAAACCCGCGCAATTTTCGTCTTTGAAAAATAATCTCACAGGAAAGTAATGGAAGATAATGGAAGTTTTAAATATTCTTTCCTTCTTGTGAATTATTTTATCAAAAGCGGCATTAACAATTACAGAATTTTATTTGGGTAAAACTGCATCACCTCACCGCCAGCCAAACACGCCGCGATGTCGGCGATGTACTCCTCGCTATACAACACATCTTTTAAGATGTTTTTTTTGAGAATACGAAACAGACGAAAAATACAAAATAAACGAAAAGTAATTTCTAAAAACTATTTTTAACGCGAAACACGCTAAAAAACGAAATACGCGAAAGTGATTTTTAAAATGTGTTTATCAAAATTTCGCGCATTTTGTATTTTCGCATATTTCGTGTTGAAAAATTTATTTCGTCATGTTTCATATTCTCAAAAAAACATCTTAAAAAGATGTATGGTATAACGAGGCGTGATGGTCGTCTATTTTGCTGTTCTGTTTTTTTTGTTTTTTTGTTGTTGAGTGTGGTGATAATTTTTTTATAAAACGTTACCTTTCAAAACTGCGAAAGTGTAATATAATTGAAACGTAAATTGTTTTGTGTTGTTTGGCTGATTTTGTATTCAAATATTTTGCGGTTGCTCTATTTGTTTTACGGAATGAAAATATAAAAATATACGATATTGTTTAAGATAAAATAATGATTGATATGAGTTATATAGATTTGATTCGTCGTCTTGAATCAAATATTGCGCTTGCTGTTTTTGGCAAGCGTGCGGTTATACGTCGTTGTCTTGTTGCGCTTTTTTCGGCGGAGCATGTTTTGCTTGAGGATGTTCCGGGAGTTGGCAAGACGTTGATTGCGCAGGCAATAGCGCGTAGTATTTCGGGCGAGTTCAGGCGTATCCAATTTACGCCCGATTTGTTGCCTGCCGATATTGTCGGTAGCAGCATCTACGACACGGTATCACGCGAATTCAGATTCGCACAAGGAGCAATTTTTGCAAACATACTCCTCGCCGACGAAATCAACCGCACAACCCCACGAACCCAAAGCGCAATGCTCGAAGCAATGAACGAACACCAAGTATCTATCGACGGCATAACGCATCCTTTGCCGTCGCCGTTCATGGTTATCGCAACCGAAAATCCAATGGAATACGAAGGAACGTACCCATTGCCCGAAAGTCAACTTGACCGTTTTCTGCTTCGCATTTCTGTCGGCTACCCCGACCGCGAAAACGAAATGAACGTCTTACGGTCTCACCAAACTTCACAACCAATAAATAAGTTGCAGTCCGTTCTGTCATGCGAACAGATAATCAAAATACAACAAGCTGTTTTGCAGATTCGGGTTGACGATGCGATAAACCGATATATTTTGGATATAGTTGAGGCGACACGCACAAGCGACGAGTTAATGGTTGGCGTTAGTACACGCGGGGCAATCGCCTTGAGCCGTGCCGCTCAAACGTTAGCTTTGATTGACGGACGCGAGTTTGTTGTGCCGGATGATGTCAAATCATTAGCCGTGTCGGTACTTGCCCATAGAGTTGTGCCGACAAGCTACTCACACGGAAGCCAACGCCAAAACGCCGAAGCCTTAATCGAGAGAATAGTAGAATCGGTTGATGTGCCGGTGTGATGTCTGTTTATTTTTTTTAATTTTTTATTGGTGATTGAAATGATATATTTGGACAATAACGCTACTACGTCGGTTGCGTCGGAGGTATTGGAGTCGATGTTGCCGTTTTTCAAGGAGAATTATTTTAATCCTAGTTCAATGTATGACGCGGCACGTGCGGCGCGAGTTGCGATTGAGGAGGCGCGGTCTCAAATCGCCGGTTTTATTGGAGCGTCGGAATCGTCCGAGTTGATGTTTACATCTTGCGCGACGGAGAGCGTCAACGCGGCAATATTCGGCGCGATTGCAGCTAATCCGAGCCGCCGCCATGTCGTTACAACTGTGGTGGAACATCCGGCAGTGCTTGAAGTTTGCAAGCGATTAACGCATGATGGTTTTGAAGTTTCATTTGTTGGAGTGGACAAGAACGGCGAAATTGATCTGGGCGAATTTGTCCGCGCAATCAGACCGGATACACTTATCGTTGCAATAATGCACGCGAACAACGAGACCGGCGTAATCTTTCCAATTGAGCGTCTGGCAAGAATTACCAAAGAGACCGATCCGTCAATTCTTTTTTTGTGCGACGCAACACAATCAATGACAAAATTACACATCAACGTAAGCGATAATTTTCGCAATGTTGATATGGTTGCGTTTTCCGGTCATAAATTTCACGCACCGAAAGGAGTCGGCGGACTCTATATTAGACGCGGCAGCCGTTGGCGGCAATTTTTAATCGGCGGTCATCAAGAATCCGGTCGACGCGGCGGTACGGAGAATGTTGCGTTTATTGTTGGAATGGCGAAAGCGATGGAGGTCGCGGCAAAAAATCATGTTGAGGATATTGCAAGGATGGAGCGTTTGCGGAATAAATTAGAAAACGGAATTCTGGAACGGATACCGCATTCGATTGTCAACGGCACAACAGCAGCAAGGATGCCGAACACGTTGAATGTGGCGGTGCATTTTGTTGAGGGCGAGGGGATTTTGTACCAGCTTAGCAGTTGTAATATTTGTGCGTCGAGCGGTTCGGCTTGCACGTCGGGATCGTTGGAACCGTCGCACGTACTCACCGCAATGCAAATCCCATTCTCCGCCGTTCACGGCTCCGTAAGATTCAGCCTAAGCAAATATACAACAGAACCCGAAATAGATTTCGTACTAGAAAAATTCCCAAACATCATAACACAACTAAGAAGACTATCTCCATATTGGGATCAAAAAAATAATAAACCACGCAAACAAATAGAATCTTAACTATACTTTTTATACTTGAAAATTCCCATTCGCAATAGCCATAATTTTGTTACCGATATTGATCCCCGACTAACTCACGCTTTACCAATTCGCGATGTATGACCAACTTCACTTACCTTAATAACTATGCGACAAACGGAGTTGGCTACCTTATACGTTGCGGCGAAATTTTACGCCCCAACGGGGCAAAAAGCCCATAGCACATGGCAACGCCCTGTGAAAAATCGCCCCCAATAACTCTCGCCCTGAAATGGCAAAAGCCAAAAGGGAGCGGAAAAAACTTCGGTTCACCAACACGCCAAAACCTCATTTCCACCTATTTTCAAACAAAACAACAGTTAGTGAATGGGGCTTGCCCCCTCGTTATACCACATAAGTTCGCCGCGAAGCGGCGGCGGACTGGAACGCGGGTGTCCCGCCCGCCTCTGTGCGTAATAGAACCGAACAAGTTTGAACTGAACACCAAAACAGGTTGGCAAATGTTCCCCAACACGTCTTGGCGTTCCTTCCAAACTCATCCGGTTTCCTAATGCACTTAGGCGGGCGGGATGCCCTTGTTATACCACACATCTTTTCTGGACTATCATTTATTTTTACGTTGATACCATGTATCGTTGTACTTGCGTGTTCGGTTTGGATTGGAACAACACCGGAGGTGTTGAACAT
>JAISQS010000708.1 GCA_031274045.1 Planctomycetaceae bacterium
CCTCGTTATACCAACATCTTTTTTGAGAATACGAAACAGACAAAAAATACGAGACATAACAAAATAATTTTTTTAACGCGAAACACACCAAAAAAACGAAATTCGCGAAAGCGATTTCAAAAATGTGTTTATCAAAATCGGCTACCGTTGACGCGATATTGTGTTGATTGATTCTTGCTTTTTTTGACGCAGTAGCGATAGATAACTGGCGCGGATCGATTTTGTTAAATTCAATTCTTTGGCAAAATCCATTATCAACCGCTTGCTCAACTCAAGATCAGATTCCAAAGAAATCGTCTCCAACTCCACAAAATATTCACCGGAATTATTGTCACTCGCTTCTTTGGAACTGTTAATTGAATCATTGGAATCGTTGACATAATCTTTGGAACTGTTGATTGAATCTTTGGAATTGTTGTTAAGAATTTTGTTCTCGTCAGAAAGTTCCGGCAAAAAATCGAGAAGAATCTCCACACGCGAACCCGAAACCATAATCTCCGACGAACGCCTAAACTTGCGGACAGATTCAACCGCACAGAATCCCAACGCCGCCAAAATACCTTGCAACGTCTCCACATCATCTATCCGCACCTCCAACTCACGGCGCGTCTTGGTCTCTTTGTCTATTTTTTGACCTTTGTATGTTAGGAAGTTTTCTTTTTTGCCGTCAACGAATTTTCGGACTCGCACTCGCAAGCATTCGTCTGTTTGGTTGAAATCGCGTTGCGGATGTGAGTAGAACAAATCAACTTCCTCCACAGCGTCTTTGCTAAAAATTATCCCGCGCTCTTTCAGTTGCCGCTCGAATAGACCAATATCATCAATGCGGAATTTCATCTCCACTTCATACATATTTTTGTAAAACCCCCACTCCAAGTTCTATAATTTTTATTGTCCGATTGACATTTAACCGTCGGCGCGACCGGCAACATCTCCTTCGAATCGCATTTTGAACTTTTTGTTTTTTATGATTTCTTTTTCGGTAATTACAATATCTACACGTTGGTCATGTATTTCTTTGGGAATACTATTGAAAATTTGCATTGCAAAGCATAATCCGACTCGAATGTTTTTTTCCGGCAGCCGCGCAAGGAATCTGTCATAGTATCCCCCGCCGCGACCGAGTCTATTGCACTCTCGATCAAACAACACACCCGGAACAAGAATTACATCAATCGAATCCAACTCAACCCTTCTCTCCGCAAGTTTCCATATCTGCGACATCGGCTCCAATATTCCAAACCTTCCCCTACAAAGTTCCTCCGCCGACTCCACCCTAATCGGAACAATATCATCCCCCGCACAAAACGGAACAATCAACGGAAACCTTGCATAATCCAGCGTCATCGGCTCATTGCCGCAGTCAAGATAAATCATCAGCCGCGACGCTTCTTCCGCCTCATTGAACCACGAAAATTGTCTGAGCGCATCCCAAATTTGCCCGCTCAATTGACAACGCAAATCTTCACTGCCGGCAAAATATTTTGACATCGCATCTTTCATAAATTTGCGCAATATATTTTTGTCCGGCATAATTTTTACAAGATATTGTCAATAAGTTTTATTGCGAATGCCCGCCGAGAAATATTCCAAATCACCAAAACGCTCAACCAACCAGTTAATCTTCGCGTTTTCATTGACTACTTTGAAATCGGTCTCTTGAGTATCTACCAGCTTCAAGTCAAAAACATACTTGCCCAGCATCCCCGAAAAGAGAGTACGATGATTCGCGGGAATTGCTTTCGGACGACCTTTGTTGATGTGGTCAACCAGATTCGTAACACAACTATTTCGCACCGGATGATAAAATTCCGGCTTCGCGGCGAGTTTGTTCGCCCTTTGCAATGCGTCAACAAACATCGTGCGGACTTCATGCGGAGCAAAATTCAGCCTGTACAAATAAACGTCATTCTTGTTTATTTGCGAGTCAAGCCGCAACACATCACGCTCGTCCGCGAAAACATAAATTAACTCAAATTGCCGCAACGCCGACGCTATCGGATCAAAAATTTCACCCTCCTCATACCGCGCCGTAATCGACATCAAAATATGCTTCCCATCAGCGAAACCAAAACTCGACTGAACATGAGCAATTGACGGCAAACCACGCAACGGCACAATAATCAAATCAATCGTCCGTATCTGATCGAGATTAAAAGTAGCGTCATAATATCTGGTAGTGTAGTCTTGATTGGTATTGTATGTTGAGTATCGGACGTTTCGGATTGTGACTTGGTTTGCGTTGAAGTCGGCGGTTTGGAGGACGGCGTGATTCGGCGACCAACGCCTGTCATTTACCGGCGTGATTTCGCGGATTAGTTCTTGACCGAGTCTGTAATTGTTCGGCTGCTTTTGAATCTGTGTTTGGTATTGGAATCCTGCGTTATTGTTCGGATAATGTTTTGTCAAAGGGGCAGCTTTTATCAAATTATCAATTCCGGTTTGCGGCGGTGATGTTCTTTGATACGCGGGTTGGGTATTGGTGTTCTCGATTCCGTTTACTTGCGTGATGGCAGAGTTTCTTTGGGCAACGCTCAAATTATTTTGCGCAACACTTCCGTTTTTTTGCGCTGCGGTCAAATTATTTTGTGCAACGCCTCCGTTGATTCGCTCAATGACAGCCGGATTAACATCGGCGTATGAAGTTTGCGTAATCTTCTTCCGGCTATTTTGCGGAGAGAGCGACGCGATCAATCCGGTGGGATCGTACCACGCATATTTATTTTTTACCGTGTTCTTCGCCGTACTCTTCACCGGTTTTTTTGTCAGACGATTTGTTTGATTTGCGAGAATGATCTGATTGTTGGGTTGTTGATTCGGTGTGAGGTAATGTTGACTGGCGGCGGAGTGATTTGGGAGCGGTTGGTTGGATGTCGGCAAGGGGCGAGGGTTGTGATAGTGCGGATGTTGGGGTTGAAGGGTACTGCTTGCGAGCAAAGCACGTTGTGCAGAAGGCGTGGAATTACAACCCGCCGCGACAATCAGAAGCATAGATAATATCGCCAAAGAAACAAAACCGGTACAACAACATGCCGCGCACTTTCTGAAAGCGGAAACGTGTTGAGCCGCTGATAAGTTGGCGGGTCGGTCGATTTTTTTTGGTTTTCGGTTGGACATATATATTGGACGTTTGATTTTTTTTGTGCAATATTTTTGAGCGGCGTATGATTGAACGCTCATTTTGTAGTGTCAAATCCAAAATGACCTCCCACCGGATTTGACCTCGTTATGCAGATAGTAACAATTTTGCCAAATCAACTCAAGATCATTTTTTCACACAAAGAATCCGACAACACGCCTCGCCTTCCAATGGGGCAGTTGATGCGTTGCCCGCCTTACGTTGACGAACACGGTTTTTGTCCCATATTCGTTGGTTATTTGTATGTTTTTTATTCATCTGATTCTTTTATTTGTTCTTTTATCCATTCTAGTTTTTTTGCGAGTTCGGTTTCGTATCCTCTGTCGGTTGGTTTGTAGTAGTTCTTTTCGACTCCCAAGTATTCTTGATTTGCGATTGCGTTTTTTGACTCGTGCGAGTATTTATAACCGACATGTCCCAACGCCTCCGACCCCTTGTAATGACTATCCCGCAAATGTTTCGGCACAGGTATAACACGATTCTCCTCAATATCTTTTTTCGCTTCGTAGATTGCGTTTGTTGCGGAGTTCGATTTCGGTGCGAGAGCGAGATAGATTGTTGTTTGGGCAAGATTCAATTGACATTCGGGCAAGCCGACAATTTCACACGCTTGCGCGGTTGCAACTGCGAGCGGCAAAGCTGCCGGATCAGCGTTGCCTACATCTTCGCTTGCCAGTATCACCAACCGACGCGCCAAAAAACGAACATCATCACCCCCAACAAGCATCTTTGCCAACCAATATATCGCCGCGTCCGGATCACTGCCGCGAATACTCTTGATCAACGCACTAATCGTATCGTAATGCGAATCGCCATCACGATCGTATGAAATTATTTTTCTTTGTAGCGACTCGCTTGCCAATTCGCGCGTGAACACTATCGGCTCAGATTCACTTGACAAAACACCAATCTCCAACGCCGAAAGAGCACGCCGCGCATCACCCTCACTAACCTCCGCCAAAAAATCCAACGCATCCTCCCGCAACTCTATCTTGTACTTCCCCAACCCGCGTTCCTTGTCCGCCGCCGCGCGACGCACCAACTCTTTGACAAGATCATTTGAGAGCGGCTCGAATTGGAAAATCCGGCTCCGGCTAAGTAGAGCGTTATTGATGGTAAAGTACGGATTCTCCGTCGTCGCGCCGACAAGCACAACAATTCCATTCTCCACCTCCGGCAACAACACGTCTTGTTGCGTTTTGTTGAATCGATGTATCTCGTCAATAAAAAGCAACGTCTTTTGCCGGTCTATCGAAAGATGTTCTTTGGCTTCGGTCAAGATGTCGCGGAGTTGCTTTACGCCGTCTGATACCGCGCTGAGTTGGCGAAATATGCTGCGGGTTGATCTTGCCAAAATATACGCAAGTGTCGTCTTGCCCGTTCCCGGCGCACCATGAAAAATCACCGAACCAAGACGATCCGCCAAAAGAAGACGACGAAGCAACTTCCCCTCACCAAGAAAATGCTCCTGCCCAACAAACTCATCCAATGTCTGCGGACGCATCCGAACCGCCAACGGCGCAACACTACCAATATTCACACGCTCCTCCGCCTCAAATAAAGAAACCATAATTCACCCAACACAAAATAAAACTAATTCACTCAACACGAAATTTAATTCACACACAACACGAAATTATCAGTAATATCAACACAATATCCGCTCTAATCGACCTTATTTATAACCTTATTTTTCTTAACAAAACAACCTCAGCAGCAAATGAGTATACCCCAAACAACAAACCTCATTACCTCATCATTTTTCAATCCGTTCTATGTTGTCGTGTTATTACATTCCGTTAGGAATGTAACGCTCGGTAGAAAATGAAGCCCCCACCGAGTCCCTGCATTCTGTAGGAATGCAACCCTGTGACTTGACCAATGGCGGCATTCCTACGGAATGTTAGTTTGTGTGATGACATCATTTTCTACCGAGCGATGCAAACCTACGGCTTGCAATGCTAGAATATTACATTTTGCTACTGAGGCTGATTTTGTAAAAAAATAAGGTTGTAAACAAGGTTTGTTTCACGACAACGTTGAGGCATTCCACTGATATATTGCAACACGGGTCAAATTCATCCTCAAAACAAAAGACGAGATTTTAAAGTACGCATAGGATTGTACAGTACCGATTTTACAGTACAATGTCTCCCCGTTTGCGTTGGACGCGGAGTTCTTGTTATACAACACAAGTTTTTTGAGAATACGAAACACGCGAAATATACTTTTTACCCTTGAAAATTCCCTTTCGCAATCGTAATAAATATGATTTTATTACCGATTTGAGCTACGGATATTGAGTCACAGCCGACACGCAACAGGTACCAATTTTCCCACCCTTAATAACAACGAAGTAGAGACGCAATGCATTGCGTCTCTACATTCCGCGCCATTATTCCCTTATTCACAATGTTTTAATAAGGGGATAAGGGCGCGGATTGGGGAGAACTTTGTGTTACTAAGGGAGATGGGATAGGTAACCAGTTGCGGATTGGTTGAGACTCAATATTGGTTATACAAATTTGCACGATGACATAAAAAAAAGGAATTTTCAAGTGTAAAAAGTATAATGTCGCGGAGGCTGATTCATTTTAGTTTTGACTCTTTTACGTTTCGTTTTAATGCGACAACATAAAATTATAAAAGAGCCAATATCAAATTTTATAAAACATATTCTTGACCAATA
>JAISQS010000710.1 GCA_031274045.1 Planctomycetaceae bacterium
TCGGACTGTCCGTCGGTGAGTGCATTGATCGTCTCCGAAATAAAATGCACAGAACCGTCACCGAACAACGCGTTGACTCCGCCGGTATGATTGCTCGACGGTGTTTGGAGCATTGCTAATGGATCCTTCCCTGTACCTGAACAACTTGCCGAATTAGGAGGCATAACCGCCACAAGACCGTGATAAAGTGCGTCGCCCAGAGCCCATGCAATCCCCGTATTGAATGTGGTTCCCGCAGCACTTGGGGCTTTCTGGGCAGTGAGACACTCCAGCCGTGTATGTCCGTATGTTGTATAGTTGTTTGTCCATGTAGTAACCGAGACCGTTCCCGCTTTGGGATTTGCGGAACTGTACGCTCCCCATGTCGCTTTAACTCCAACCCTTTCCGACATGGCAATAGTGTTGGAAAGTCCGTCTGTAATGCCGGACAATTCCTTATAGGAATATTTCAATCCGAAAAAGCCCCGGGGAACATGAACAGGAGTTGTCGTCGAGTCATTCGGAACACTCGGGAACATGACATCTCCGTAAACCACGTTATAACTGCTTCGGCCGGCATTGCCGATCACCGTAACTTCACCGGAATTGGATGGACAATTAAAACCCGGAAGATTTATATTGGCCACTTCCGTTGGATATTTGTCATAAGCCCCTGCATCTGTTTTGTTCACAAAGGCATCAAAAATTGTCTGTTGTTCCATGTAGGGACACACATGGAGTAGGACAGAGAATTTGTATTGACTTCCATTTGTGGGTTTTTGGTGAACTTGCGCCATTCCGGTCGGCAATTTCTTCATGGTGTCGTGGAAGTTGTGAATCGCCAGCCCAAGTTGTTTCAGATTGTTCGTACACTGCATTCGCCTTGCGGCTTCGCGGGCGGCCTGAACCGCGGGTAAAAGAAGAGCAATCAAAATTCCGATGATTGCAATCACGACAAGAAGCTCCACCAAGGTGAAAGCTGTCTTAGAACAGTACAGACAGCCCCCCCCCCCCCATTTTAACATTTTCTAACAGTTTTTTCATAAAAAACTCCTTCTCACAAATTCAAATTGATTGTAAAATCGTAACATCAGAGATTCATATTAATCAGTAACAGTAAAAAAGTCAAGAGGCAAGCAGGAAATTTCACCTTTTTATTAAAAATTTCCTGAGGATTTCCGAATTTGTCTGTTTTCTTATGATGCTTCCCACAAAGATAATCAAGAGGAATATTTTGCATTACAATTGTTTATGAATTTTGTTTCATTTCAACCATTTGTCCAGGAATGGCAGTATTGGGGTGACGTATGGCAGGTGTCCGTCGGGCATGAATATCATCTCGGCACGTTCCGGCATTTTTAAATACATATCGTAATAATATCGTACCTTGCCAAATTCAAATGAGACGTACTCGTCTTTTGCCACACCGTCATTGTGTCCGCGCTCCACCATAAAAGGACGCGGCGCAATCAGTCGCACCATATCACTATGGTCAAACGTATTCGCTAAATCAAAATCATAAATCTCATATTGCCAATCGAACATGTAACTGTCCGGCAACAACGTTCCTGCAACTTTGTTGTTCCAGTAATTGAAGTTTGCGGAACAAACAACCGCCTTATATTCCGGTATCAACGGCGGTAAAAATAATGCCGTTGTTCCGCCGTAAGAACAGCCGTAAAAACCGATCTTGTCCGCCTCAACAAACGGCAACGTTTGCAAAAACTTCACAATCTGTTTTTGTTGGGCAAGCATTACGGCAAAAAAATTCTTGCCCAACGTATTGAGTTGACGTTGATTGAATCGGAACTTATGACTTAACTTAAAAAATCCCTGCGGCGCGAAGGTGACATAATTGCCGTTACACAACTTCGTAATCATTGCGTACTGCATATTCTTATTCGGCTCAAATTCAATAATATGCCCCTTCGCGTCAACTTCCAAGCCGTGTTGCCCTACAACCGCAGGGAGTTTTTGACCGTCTTTGAGCGTTTTCGGAATGAGCAGAAAACCGAAAGCTGTCACCCCTTCAAAAACATCCAGTTCCACTTCATAAATCGTGTAAGTCTCGCAATCCTTGAAAAAACGTGTTCGCGGATTGATCGGCAATAACGGTTCCTCAAATTCGCCGACAACATTTTTCGCAAAATAATCCCGATACCACTCAACCGTTTCCGCGATCTTTTGCGGCGACGAAGTATTCAACTTCTTCCAGAAATCTTGCCGCGTAAAAACCGACTCTTTGAGCAATCGTTGCGTATGATTTTCCAGTTGCTTAACGATTCGTTGTTCGTCGGACGTTCGCAAAACCGAAGCAAACGACGGCGTATTGTCAACTGTTGCGCGGACATCTTTCATTTCAATCCAGTTGACATTTAACGGCTCAACGAGTTTTTTTGCCCGTTCGGTTTCTGCTTTTACGCTTTCAGGATTCAACTTTTTTAATTTGCCCGGTGCTCCGCCGAATTTTGATTGCCAAGGAGCGTTGAACGGCAACTCCAATTCCGGCGCGTTGTAAAGTGCAATCGTCAACTTGCGCGGACAAATTAACGTTGCAATTTCCGCATCGCCAAATTCTTTCAACAGACCGAACACATTTCTGTCAATCGGTTCTTCGCATAATCTGTTACGCTTGTCAAAATAGTCCACAACGACCGCTTCATCAATCCGCGTGTCCACCGCCGCCGCATATAACGCCAACAAACCGCCGTCGCCTTGACCTTGAACTTTCACAAACATATCCGGCGTTTTCTTCAACCAGTCCACCAACGCCAAAACCTCTTGAATTTCGTAGCCGATGATATGCCGTCCGAGTTGGTAGGCTTGTCGGTAGATGAACTCGCGGTTCGGCAATTGAACACGCCGGTATTGCCCGAAATTCCGGCTGACAATAACCGGAATCAACATTTGTTCCTCTTTTGACGGCGGCGTGAACCAATTTTTTTGCAGCGTTTCGTTTTCGCCTGTTAACAATTCTTCCGGTGTTACTCCGGCGTGCGGTATGTGGATAATCGTTTTTACTATGTTGTTTGATTTCGGGTTGTTTGATTTCGGTTTGATCAACAATCCTTCGGCGGAGAAATCGTCAAACACTTTCCACCGTATTGCCCAAACGACGTGTGTCTCGTTTTCAGCAACAACTGCCGACTGATTCAACGTGTTCCTCAATTCAGGCGAATCGAAACCAATCCGCCGGTCACGAACTCCGGTAATAAACTTCAACCGCTCGCGGTTTTTCTCAACTGATTTCGTGTAAGCGTCAGCATTCGCAAAATCGCGATTCCAATATTTGGTACGTCCCGCTTCGCTTTCGATAATTTTCTTGTCGAGAAATTCTGAAACGAGCCGGTTATTGCGCACAACATAATCCTCCGTCCACTCAATCGGTTTCGTCCCTTCAAGCGTTTGCGCAATCGCAGCGGACGTAAGAAGAAATAATGTTGCAAAAAATAGACACTGTGTTCTAAAAGTGTACATAGCGTTTATTGGTTAAAGGTTGCAATTGAAAACAAACAACGTTCCGATTTTATTTTGAACTCAATTTTATGTCAATTACCTGTTTCCCAGTTTTGACAGTATATTTTCTGATTATACTTCCGGCGGTCATAAAAATGACGTTAGACAGGTGAGGCGTTAGGCAGGAAGGCATTAGGCAGTGAACATAATACTACTGTAATTTAACCGATTTCATTTTTTGTGGTGTATGAATTTATTGATTTAACGCCCTGAAAGGGCTTCAGCATTAGCACG
>JAISQS010000028.1 GCA_031274045.1 Planctomycetaceae bacterium
CCGTAACGCAGGAATCCGTCTTCGTACAACTTCACGACATAACACAACGCGGCTACGAAATTAAAATCGGATCAAAGAATCTCGCAGATGTTGCGGATTTTATTTTGCCGCTCAAGCCGATTTCGCGAGCGGTTATTTTGACTGATGATAATGTGCGGCGGATTGGTTATGCTGATGCGGTTGCGGATGCGGTAGAGTTGGTTGGGGTTTCTTGTCGGGTTGAGGTTATTGCGGCGGGGGAAGCGAGCAAATGTATTGAGACTGCCGCTCAAATTTGGTCGGCGGTTCTTGCGGCGGGGATGGATCGTAAGGGGATTTTGATCGCGGTTGGCGGCGGGGTTGTTGGTGATTTGGGCGGATTTATCGCAATGACATTCGCACGCGGAATAAAATTTCTCCAAGTACCCACAACGCTTCTCGCACAAGTCGATAGCAGTGTTGGCGGCAAAGTCGGAATCGATTTGCCGGAAGCGAAAAATATGGTTGGCGGTTTTTATCAACCGTGCGGCGTTCTGATTGATACGGATGTGTTGCGGACTTTGAGCGAGGCGGATTTCATCTGCGGTTTGGGTGAGACGGCAAAGTATGCGGTTTCGCTGGATGAGAATTTGTTCATGTTGCTCAAAGAGAACGCGCAAAGAATACGGTTGCGGGATGCCGAAATTTTGCGGGTGATTGTGGCGAAGTGTTGTGAGATCAAAGCGAAAATTGTCGGCGAGGATGAATTTGAGTTGTCGGGCAAGCGGGCTTTTTTGAATTATGGTCATACTTTTGCTCATGCCTTTGAGATATTGAGCAACTTCAAAATAAAACATGGTCAAGCCGTCGCCATCGGATCAATATACGCCGCCAAACTAGCACAAAAACTCCAACTCGTAAAGAACAATTTCCCCGAACAACAAATAAATTTCCACAATATTCTAGGACTTCCGGTCGAGTTGCCGGAGGAGTTCTTGACAAATTTAGATTGGCAACGTGTAATTGAAATAATGAGGCACGACAAAAAATCCGAATTCGGAAAACTAAAATTTGTGTTACCGACAGGAATTGGTCAGTGCAAAATTGTAGATGGTGTTGACGCAGAATTGATAACGTCAACTTTCAAACAAACCCCTAACTAAAACTATACGCAACGTACCATACACACAACGCACAATGAATTTCGCCGACACAAAAACGCGAAAACCGACAACGTAAATCAGACACCGCCGCAACTCAATTTCGCGAACACGAACACGAACGCAAACGTGAAACGCGAACGAAACGCAAACGTAATTTAAAGTGCAAGAAGTTTAGAGTACAAGCAGTTTAACAATTTTGAATCTAAATTTATGGCTTATTTGACTGATATTGAGATTTCCCGCCGCGCGGTGCTTTCGCCGATAACATTGATTGCGGAAAAGATGGGACTTTCGGCTGATCTTTTTGAGCGTTATGGAAAGCACAAGGCGAAGATTTCTTTTGAGGCGATTGAGGCATCGTCTCAAAACCCGCGTGGAAAATTGGTGCTTGTCACCGCGCTCAGTCCAACTCCAGCCGGAGAAGGAAAAACAACAACAAGCATCGGGTTGGCGGACGCGATGAACCGAATCGGTAAAAAAACAATCGTTTGCCTGCGCGAGCCGTCAATGGGGCCATGCTTCGGAATGAAAGGCGGCGCAACCGGAGGCGGTTACGCACAAGTCGTCCCAATGGAGGACATCAATCTACACTTTACGGGCGACTTTCACGCAATTTCGGCAGCTCATAATCTTCTCGCGGCAATGTTGGACAACCATTTGCATTTTGGCAATACGATTGGTTTTGATGAGCGTCGTGTTGTTTGGAATCGTGTTGTTGATTTGAATGATCGTGCGTTGCGTCGGGTGGTGATTGGTCTTGGCGGTGTTTCTAATTCGGTGCCGCGTGAGTCTGGTTTTGATATTACGGTTGCATCGGAGGTGATGGCGATATTTTGTCTTAGCAAGTCGTTGTGTGAATTGAAGGAGCGTTTGGGCAAAATTATTGTCGGTTACAAACGTGACGGTAAACCGGTTTTAGCGTCAGATTTGAAGGCGGACGGTTCGATGGCTGTTTTGCTTAGGGATGCTTTGAAGCCGAATTTGGTGCAGACGCTTGAGGGGAATCCTGCGATAATTCATGGAGGTCCGTTTGCGAATATTGCTCATGGATGTAACTCTGTTCTCGCGACAAATTATGCTTTGGGCAATGCTGATTTTGTTGTGACGGAGGCGGGGTTTGGTGCTGATCTTGGTGCGGAAAAGTTTTTTGACATAAAGTGCCGTCAAGCCGGTTTGAAGCCTGATGCGGTTGTGATTGTTGCGACTGTGCGTGCGTTAAAATATCACGGCGGGGTTGAGGTTAAGGATTTGCAGCGGTCGGATGTTGCGGCGGTGTCGGCGGGATTTGTCAATTTGGAAAAGCATATTGAGAACATGCAACAATACGGCTTGCCGGTGGTCATTGCAATAAACGCTTTCCCAAGCGACGCGGAAGAAGAAACTCAACTAATCATAGACAAAGCCGCTTCTCTCGGCATCAAAGCAATGCGCGCGGAACATTGGGCAAAAGGCGGCGAGGGGGCGGAAAATTTGGCGGAGGCGGTAGTCGAAGCGGTGTCGGACAAACAGTCGGAGTTTAGATTACTTTATCCTGATGAGTTGCCTTTGGTAGAGAAGGTGGAGACAATTTGCCAAAAAATTTACGGTGCCGACAGCGTAAATATTGACAAAAATATTCGCAAGAAATTTGATCTGTTCACTGAAATGGGATTTGCAAATCTTCCGGTCTGTATTGCCAAGACGCAGTATTCATTCTCAACAGACCCATCGTTGCGGGGTTGTCCGAGAGGATTCAACGTTACGGTGCGTGATGCCAAAATCTCTGCCGGTGCGGGGTTTGTGGTTGTGTTGACTGGTGACATTATGACGATGCCCGGACTGTCGCGTGTTCCGGCGGCGGAGAGTATTGATATTGACGAGAGTGGTCAAATTTGTGGAATATTTTGAGAAATGGTCTGACGTGTTGGCAAATTTTGTTATACTTTTTGCGTTTGATAATTCCTTTTTTTAAATGTCATCGTGAAAATTTGTATAACCAATATTGAGTCTCAACCAATCCGCAACTGGTTATCGATTCCCTCTCCCTTAGTAACACAATGTTCCCCCCAATCCG
>JAISQS010000034.1 GCA_031274045.1 Planctomycetaceae bacterium
GACAGTAATATTGACTGGGGTCAAGATTTGTTTTATTTGGAAAAGTGGTATCAAAAACATCCTGAAGCGAAGGGTATAAAAATTGCGTATTGGGGGAGTTATCCGATAAAGTTGACAACATTGCCGTCACAAGAAATTTCGCCGCATACCAACGAACCTCGAATAGGTTGGTATGCGTTGAGTGTCAATCATCTTTACAATGAAGAAAAGGAATACCGTTTTTTTCTAAATTTTGACCCCATTGCAACAATAGGTTATTCGATTTACATTTACCACATCACCCAAGAAGACATAGATAATTACAACAAAAACAAAATACAACAAAAAAAGAATCTCTGATAATTTATTACCCTGCGTATCAGAAAAAATTTAAACCCCAATATTGCCATGACAAATAATGATGTGTTGCCGGTGCAGTCAGATTCACAAAGTAAACCTAAACAATCTTCTTTTACGTTTGGCGGTGTGGGTTGGATTTTCGTTTTTGGTTTAGCTGTACTTGCTATTGGAATTTTGACTGAAACCGGTTATTTAAGTACAAAATTTCTTAATAGGATTTGTTATCTTATTGATCCTCGTTATTGGTCTCTTTTGTTGTCTCCGGTTCTTTGGGGGTTGGTCTTTTGGATTTTTGTGGATTTTTTGAGTTACTTTAATTTTGTCCGCAAGTGCCGTTTTGTGATTCGATTTATTATTTTGTCGGCGGCGATTTGTGTAGGAATGATTCTTCACGGTTGGACATCGGCGGACTTGCGGATACTGATCTATTACAACATCTATGTTGATTTCATAGTCGGTCCCGCCTCCAACTTGATGGCAGGCGGAAAATGGGATTGGAAAACATTTGTCGTACCGGTTACGGCAATCGTCACAATTGCACTACTTTTATACATCGCAAAAAAGAATAGGAGACCAAAATCATGAAAAATTCAAAAACAACATCCACATCGGCAACTCTACAAAAATCATCAAAAAAATCTTGGTGGAAATTAGATTTAACAATATGGTTTTTTATTGTTGGTTTTGTGTTATTGACTATCGGAGTCTTAATACCGTCAATTGTTGATGCGGTATTGGTGACAACCGCTGGTATATTCAAAATCGCGCTCAACATGCTCGATTTTCGACAATGGCCTTGGTGGTATTTTATTTGTCTTTTTGCTGTGATCGCTTTTTCGGTTCGTTGGTCTGTATTTTATAAGAAAAACAAGAATGATGACTTCGATCCGTTAAGTTCGGAAGAGGCGAAATGGTTTTGTGTGTTGAGCGGAACGATAACTTTGCTTATTATCGTTTTAGTTTTTTTGCATCAATTTGCACTTTTACGTCCGCTTTTTAATCCGTTATATTTGTGGTTTAAGTTTGGTTCGATTTCGTTTCTATCGTTGTTGATTTTAACATTGATTTTTGCGGCAGCCGGTTTTTTGGTGTTTGTAATTTGTAGATGGGTAAACGTAATATTAGATTATTTTGGATAAAAATGAAAACAAATTTTAGGACAATTCTGTTGAATGTTGCCGTAATTATTGTAACGGTAATTTTGGGCAATAAATTATTTGCGTTGGAATCGGAACAAGATCAAAAGTCTGCATCGGTATCAACCGGCAGCGCATTTGAACTTTTGAGCAAGGCGAAAATTTCAACAATCTCGGAACAAGAAATTGAGAAAGTCGCAACAGAAGAGTCAAAAAAACATGCCGACGACGGTTATCTTGCCAATCCAAAAGTTACGGACTGTTTTGATGCTTTGGGTTATCGGTATACGGGCGGTCGTTATAACAATGAGCTGATTCGTTTTCGATTGCGTTGCCCGCAGAATATAGAGCCGAATAAAAAGTATCCGCTTATTGTTTGGTTTCACGGGAAAGGTGAAAGTGCCGACGACAACGCACGTCAACTTGCTCATATCCAATACACAATGCCGTTTTTAATCGGACAAAAAAGTCTCGATTTTTTCATGCTTGTTACGCAATGCCCGAAAGATAATCCTTATTGGGATGTTTCCGTATCGCAAGAGGGCAAAGGCGACTCGCCGTTTACGATAGCGATGGAAATTTTCGAGTGTATTCTTGCCGAATATCCGATTGACAAGACGCGGATTTCAACTTTCGGTCAATGCAGCGGTGCGTCTGCGTCGTGGTCATTTGCGCGTAAATATCCTGAATTATGTGCGGCGGTTGTACCTATTTGTGCGTCACCGCCCGGCGACAATTTTATTTTTACCAACCTCACAATTTCCGCTTATAACTGCATTGACGATCCTGATGTTGCAATCCAACCGATGCGCGATTATGTAACGCTCGTTAATCAGAAAGGCGGAATTGCTCATTTGACGGAGATTGACGCGGAGACGCATGACGCATGGACACCGGCGTTGTCGCAATACGAAGTAATCGCGTGGATGATTACGCAAAAGAAAAATTCTCTCATATCGCCGCCGCCCGGAATCGTAATAAAACCGCTAACTTGGAAACAAGTTTTTAATTATTTCGGATTGCCGATCTGTTGTTTGTTGCTGTTTATTCTTATTCGGGTAATAAAATCAAT
>JAISQS010000084.1 GCA_031274045.1 Planctomycetaceae bacterium
AGGGCGTTGCCCTACGCTATGATATTTTGCCCTTTCAGGGCGTTGATACATTGTATTGATACAGTGCTTGATAAAAGGCACGATGTAAATGCCACACAAAATCCGAAATAATCAGTAAATTTACATTGAAAATTTATACAATCAATATTGAGTCTTAATCGATTCGCAACAGGTAACCAATTTCCCCTCCCTTAATAACAATGAAGCCGCCCCGCACGCGCCCTTATCCCCTTATTGTTTGAGTGTGGTAAAGTTCCAATTTCGAATCGCCAAAAGTCAAAGCACATCGCTACATTGGAGTCAATTCGCCTCAAATTTGATCGTGGACTTTATGCTTAACGAATAAGGGGATAAGGGCGCGTGGCTGGGGAGCTAATTGGTTATTAAGGGATGGGGAAGTTAGTCACCAGTCACGAATTGGCAAAGACTTATTGCCGGTAACAATATCATTTTGATTGCGATTGTGATGGGAATTTTCAAGTGTAAAAAGTATAGCACAATTTCGTATTCTCAAAAAAACGGACGCACTTTGCGGTAAAATCCTTACCACAAGCGGCACAAAGAATACACAAAGAACGAAGAGAAGAATGTTCTAAACTTCCCTTTACTATATTTGAATTATCCCTCTAATAAAAATTGCCGCGCAGCGACAACAAACCTCCGGCGGAATTGTTGCAGCTTCGCGGCAATATGTTTTTTGCGTTTGAATATTTTTTGCGTTTACTGTTTTCGACGGATGCCGAAAACTTGCAGTCAATTATTCTACACGCAATACATAAAAAATTTTGTTTTTCTCTTATACGTCAAAACAGATTCTCCATCGGGCTAACCCGTCAACGTAAACGAAAAATTTCAAACTAACAAATTCAAGAAATCCTAATATTGAGCCGTATTGCCGGTGAAATCCCCTGAATGGTTTATGCCGTTCAACACGAATACCCACCGGCAATCCCGTCATCAATATTCAATTCTCAACACGTTACCGTTCCGACTAAACTAGTTGGAACCGCAACCGCAAGAACTGCCGCAAGACCGTTTGGTAGCTTTTTTAGTCGCTTTTTTCACGGCTTTTTTGGTAGTTTTCTTTACAGCAGCAGCCGCCGTTTTTTTAGCGGCTTTCTTAACAGTTTTCTTAACAGCTTTAGCCATATTTTCATCTCCTGAAATTGAAGAGCAAGACTTAAACAATAAAATTCGTCCCGCTCGGTTAATTTGAAACCGCAAGTCCGCTCAACATAGAACGGATAAAACTCGCGGTCTCAATTCCGTGTAACTTTTGTCATCCAGGATAACATTAGTTACTGTCGGTTTTTTTGACGGCTTTTTTTGCAGTCTTTTTAGCAGCTTTTTTGACAGTCTTTTTGACAGCCTTTTTTGCAGCTTTTTTGACAGCCTTTTTCGCAGTCTTTTTCGCGGCTTTTTTAACAGCCTTCTTAACAGCTTTCTTTGCCATTTTCCATCTCCTAAAAGTTGAAGAGCAAGACTTAACTTTAAACTCGTCCCGCTCAGTTAAATTGAATCACAAGTCCGTCCAACACGAACGGAAAAAACCTCGCAACTCAAAACATATACCGTCGAAATACCACAAGTAAAAACTGCTAAAATTCACCATTGATCAATAGGTCAAAAAAACAACCAACAAAATCAATAATGTCGACAATTCCAACAATTCACACTTAAAATATCCCGTTACAGCCAAAAATAATTCACACCATCTCAGCAAAATTCTTAACACAAAAAAATCCGCCAAAACAACATGACACAATCAAACGACTCCAAATCACTCCGAAGCCAATCAGGTAACAATCATCACCCGACATATCTCATCACCCATCAACACTGCCGCATCAGACTAATGTCAATCGGGCAAAACCAAATCTTATTTTCTTGAAATCTAAACACCGACTTTCTTTGAAATCTCTCAACGAATTTTCCTCTTGTCCAAAACATACCAAAACCGGCAAAACAACACTCTTCACATCAATCAAAACTTTGACCAAGTCCAAGACAACTCTATTAAGCCGCTGACAAATGGACTCTCCGAAATTCCAGATTTTGAATTTCCGAATTTTGAATTTCCGAGTTGCGAATTTTGAACCGTTCCGATTTAAACGGTCACAAATAGAACAATAACATAAAGATATAAAAGCAGAGAACAACCCGCCAAAACTTAAACTTAACAGCAACACCAAACCCGAAACATGCAGAACCATTCGGCATAAAAGAACACCAAACAACACAAAGAAGAACGACAACACCAAGCAAACGAATAGCCGAAAACCAACCATTGGCAAACACAACCAACAGCAATCAGGTTTCAGACAACCTTGCCAACTAAACAAACCCGTTTCGACATTTTCGATAGCAGGACTATAAAGCCGTTTGAAAAAACGCTCCTTCACAACTACGAAATGATATAAAAAACTGTAATAAAGTTTCGACATATTCAAGTCGATCAAATCTCCGTACAAACCTACCCTGGTAAAGGAAACAGTGAATCGGAAAAATATATACACGGTACTTTGTGAATTCGTTGACACCAACTTGACACCAACATAAACGCGGCAACTCAAATTGAGCAGTTCGCCGCAGTCAAGCTCACGAACAAAACGAAATCCCAAAACACTCGCATCCTAATACACCAAATCCGCCCGTCAATATATACCAACAACAATTCACTCCGCATCCGGCATAACAAAAAGACAACAACCGCGACTTCAAATAAATCTTATTCGAGCTGACCGCACTTTACTTGGTTGCCACATTGATTGCCGTTTTGGTTGCTGTCCGTTTTTGAATCGGGTTGTAACTGTTCTTCGTGTAAACAACGCATCATAAATTTCGTCGCCGTTATTTTGCTGTTGCTGTCAACGTGTCAATGTTACCGCGTCAATGTTACCGCGTCAAAGTTGTCGAGTCAAAATTGCGGCTGACTTTTTTGGGACAGCACACCGCAAGCAAGCCTGCGAAAGTATAAACGAAGTCCAAACGAAATTCCGATTCCCAATCGAACAGTTTGTAAATTGTCACTGATAAATTTTGACGGGAGGAAACTATTAGTTACTCTTCGATGATTTTTTCTTCGCGTCGAACAACCGTTCTCGACGTTCACCATCCACGTCCAATTTAATTCGAGCAAAAGGATAAACAATTTTTAAAATCGCACAAGACGTATAATCGCCTTTTTTGACAAAAAAATGAAAATTTTTTTTTGTGCGAGTTGTACCCGCTGTTGAATAATTGTCATTTATCGTACGTTAATTCACTATCGAATTTGGCAAACTTCGATTTTTAAATTATGGAATTATCGTTACAATAAATAATCCTTGATTTCGATCCGTTTTTTTTGTGAAATTAAATTGATGCTTAAATTATTAGAACCGAAAAGATCGTTGTTGAAGATCAATGAAATTCTGATATGCCCAAAAACCGCAAAAAATCGCAACGAAATATAGCTGAAAATTTAGACAAGCGATTGCACAAATTATTGCAGTAATCAGCGACAAAACGAGAGAAAATTTTAATCCGTTGCGGGGCGAAAAAAATAAAAAAATTTCTCTCGAAATGTGTCCGCCGTCGAGCGGATAGATCGGAAGCAGGTTGACAACGCCCCAGATGATGCAGACAAAAAGCGTGATGAATAGAAATTCACGAAGCAAATTCATCGGGTTAAACGTTCCGATTCCATATCCTGATCCGACATTGATGAACAAGACGAACGCGATTGCCGCCAAAATAAATCCAGCCAAGCAGCCCGCTATGTTTAGCAGTATCTCAAGCAATGTCCCTTGCACTCCGTAACTCCGCCGATGCGATCTATGCGGAATCGTCAAACCGCCAAGCCCATGCAATATTATCTCCGACTCCACCGAAAAAACATACCGAAAAACAAACGCATGACCAAGCTCATGAACCAACACCGATACAAACAACGCCGAACACCACACAGCATAACGGCACAACCAAAAAATAAGAGTATCAACCGGCACCTGCATAAAAAATATAAACACCATCACCCAAAAAAACGGATGAATACGAATCGGAAAACCAAGAAATCGAAAATTGACATCATAAGCAGTCGGCGAAATTGGAAACATATTTAAAATTATTAGCTGAAGTTAATTTTTCTTGACAGTACAATATATAGTCGAACGGTCACAAAAATGATAAGGTTAGACTTTTGATTCACAATATAAAAAAATCTGAAATCCGAAATCTACTATTATATATGTGTTTATTTTTGGCTCTTCTATCGTTTCTTGTTGATGTGTTAAGACAAAAAATTAAAAGCATGTTACGATAAATTGTTGCCCAGCATTGTGTAAAAAACCAATCAACATTACTCAAACCAATTCGCAACAGGCAGCCAATTTCCCCCTCCCTTAATAACCAACGAAACAACCACACCACGCGCCCTTATCCCCTTATTCGTTACGCATAAAGCTCTCGATTAGAGTGGTTATCCGCAAATCAAGAGCTTGCGTTACCTTCTTCACCGCGACGCAAACAATAAGGGATAAGGGCGCGTAATGGGGGAGCTTCGTTGTTATTAAGGGTGAGGAAATTGGCTACCAGTTACGAATCGGTTTTGCAAAAACTATCTTATTACTTCATGTCAGTGCACCAACAAAAAAATATAAAAGAGCCAATCTGAAATCTGAAATCTACTATTATATATGTGTTTATTTTTTTCCGATGTTTATTACGGTTTTGAGTTCGTTGTGTAGTTCTTCGTTTGCGGCGGCGCAAAATGGGGTTGGGTCTTCGTCGAGGTTGATAATTTTTCCGTCTGGTTTTGTGATTTTTCCACCTGCTTCCTTGACGAGTAAAATTCCAGCCGCGATATCCCAAGCATGACATTTGAGCGCCCAACATCCATCTAAACGTCCGGCGGCTAGAAATGCTAAATTTAGCGCGGTTGATCCTGTTCGTCTAACCGCCTGACATCGCGGGCAAGTATTCAACAACATCTGTATCTCCAAAGAATCCGGCTCAACTATTGTCGGGAAGCCTACGGAAATCAAACCTTCCGAAAGCGTTTTGCATGAGCTTACACTTATTCGTTTGCCGTTTAGCCAAGCTCCTTTGTTTTGTTCGGCGGAAAAAAATTCTTCCGTCATCGGATTATATATCACGCCGCAAATCAACTCGTTATTACGAGCGAGCGCAATTGACGTACAAAAAAGAGGCATCCCATGAACGAAATTAGTCGTACCGTCAAGCGGATCAACTATCCATTTAAACTCTGACTTGCCGACATTGCTCGTCTGCGTCAAATCACCTTCCTCACCAACAAGACGATGATCGGGAAACGCCCCAAAAAGAATCCGCTCAATCTCTTTTTGAGCTGAAATATCCGCCTCCGTTACGAGGTCAAATTGATTCTGCTTATAACGAACATTGACCGCCCCAAGCATCTCCCGCAAAATCGCACCAGCCGCACGCGCAGCCGACTCACAAACAGCTAAATACGTCAAAGTCATTTTTTAAACTCCATTAAATCCATCAAAAATATATGCAACACATCATAACATTCGTTGATCACAAAACACCAACAATAAATACACGAAAGAGATTGACATGTCAATTTAACGTCATTACTCTAAAACATATAAGTATTTACGGTTTTGTGCCACAAGACGAAACGGACAAAAGTATAACACAAAATTTAGTTTTTAGAATACTCATTGCAAAATTTACAGCAACACACTCACGTCGATCAACAAACAGTTCATACAATAATTCCGTTTTCTTTTGAGTTTGGTTTGTTGTTTATTGTGTAGTTTATTTTGTTGATGGCTTTTTTGACTAATTTTTGCAAGGAGGCGTTGAGTTTTTTTGTGTTTGGTTTTTTTGCGTTTTTTTGCGGGATTACGATTAGGTCGAGATTTTGAGAGAATGACGTGTGATTTTGGCGAAACGACTCGCGTATGAGTCGTTTCCAATAATTACGTGTCACGGCGTTGCCGACTTTGCGTGAAACAGAAATCCCCAACCGGCTGGATTGAAGATTATTTGGAAAAATAAAAACGATTAAAACGTCGTCTGCCGCAACTATCTTGGCATCATATACGCGGCGAAATTCAGTTGTATTACTAAGCCGCATCGTTCGGGGGAAAGAATTATTATTCACGGGTTATGAATTATGTGTTTTGGGGTTGATTGTCATTTAATAATGCTTGCGTTACATTTTTTAGCACGCAGATAACGCAGATTTTAAGGATATTCGCAGATAAGGAAGAACAGGCATTTATAAAAAAATATGCGCAAACCCTGACAATCTGCGTTATCCGCTCGCTAAAAAAAACTAATCTGTATAAATCTGTAAAATCTGTTGACAATATTCTTCCATTACCTTCCTATGAATTATTTCAAATGTGAATTATTTCAAAACCGACATTTGACAAAATAATCTTGAGTCATTATCCTCATTGGCGATCAAAAAATAATATACGCGATGAAATTCGTTGTACGTTATATATAGTCTAATCCGTATGCACAAATCAGACGATTTGAGCCGTCAACCAAAAGATATACTTTTTACACTTGAAAATTCCCTTTCGCAATCATAACAAATATGATTTTGTTACCTATTTGAGCTACGGATATTGAGTCACAAACGACTCGCAACTGGTACAAATTTCCCCACC
>JAISQS010000104.1 GCA_031274045.1 Planctomycetaceae bacterium
ATAAACGGTCGATTATGTAGATTGCGTACAATTGTTTTTTTGGTGTCGTTTCTTATCTTTTTGTTTGCGGGTGGTGAGAGTGTGTGTTTATGTTTATTCCAAGATTATTTGTTATTTGAGCTAAAAATTATGGGTGTTACGGTGTATACATGCAACGTACCGGACGGTTCGTTGAACGTAAGCGAAAGTTCGGCGCACAAGCAGTTTGAACATTCGCCGAAATCCGGTATTAGATTTTGTCCTATTGATTTTCCGATCAATATTGGTATTGGTGTTGTTGTGATTTTATTTGTGTTGTTTATTGCGGCAATTTTTCCGTCAAATTTATCTGCACAATACGACGGCTCGCAAACGAATCTGCTCACGCCTTACACAAATGATCTCGATGGTATATCCGGTTCGCGAGCAATTTTGCCGCAAAAAAAAGAGGTTGTGGAACCGGACTACGGCTACAAGGATTACGGCTACAACCCAGACCGCTCCGCCCCAAACCGCTCAACACGAAACGCAAACAACGCAAATAATAACAACCAGACAAACACACAAAATAACTACAATCCCGACTCGCAAAATAATTATCTGCGGCTTATTGACCGCAACCCGCAAAACCAGCAAAACCGGAATTTTGCCGATGATCAAAATCCCAATCCAAATGCCGTTCGTACTGCTCGTTTGAATTCGCAATCTTTGGACACGATGAACAGGAGAAGCGATGGTCGAAATAATTTTGACAATAATTTTTATGATGGCGAGGATGGTGGTGACGAGTATTATTCGGATGAATTTTCGTCCAATCGTGTTGTTCCGTTCGGGGTGGAAAAGAGTGCTTCGCGTGTGAGGTTGGCAGATGAGGGGCGTGAGTTATCCGGCGGGTTGCGTGGTGTTGGTGGGTGTGTTGGTTGTCGGTTGGATTTATCGCCGTCGTTTAGGGATGATTTGCCGTATTTCCGTGTTTGTGGTTATGTTGTTGTTCAGGCGGACTTTCCGTTGAAGGAGGTGGAGTTGGTTTTGCTTGAGATAGAGAATTTGCAGCGTGATTTGAATCAATATCTTGGTTTGCCGTTACCGAAGGAGAAGGTGGAACTTTGTCTTTTTAGTAGTGACGCGGCGTATATGAAGTTTTTGGAAAAGCGTTTTGCCAATGCCCCGCGTGATAGACGTGCGTTGTATATAAAGAAAACAAACTCGGCGGGGACGGTTCTGGTTCAGCGGACGCGTGAGTTTGAGACGGACTTACGGCATGAGATGACTCATGCGATTGTTCACGCGACGATACCGGTTGTGCCGATTTGGTTGGATGAGGGTTTGGCAAAATATTTCGAGGTTATTGCACAAGATAGATTTCAAGGAAACCCGTACATGAAACAGGTGCGGCGAAACATGCGTTTTGGAACATTTGCAGTTCCGTCGTTGTATCGGTTGGAGAAGTTGCGAGTGGTGAGTGAGATGGGTGACGCGGAGTACAGGGATTCGTGGGCGTGTGTACATTTCATGTTTCATCATTCAGTCAAAACGCACCAAATGTTAGCGGGCTACCTAAAATTATTGGCAAATCTGCCGCAAGAAAAATATAAAGATAAAGAAGGCAATATAAACGTCCCAAACATAAGCCTATACCTAGAAGACTACGTAGAAAATCCAAGACAACTATTCCGAAAACATTTCCAAAAATAACCAACTCGTGGTCTTGTCACGGGAAGGTATTTTCACAGGAAGGTGATGGTATTTTACTGGAAGGGAAGGTAATGGAAGAGATTCTTTTATATTAGACTTGTTCCGTAACTTGCAAATTCAAGGGACAAATTGTGAAAAAACCTGTTTTTTGTCTACCTAAATCACCCAATCTCCTCAAATTCAGTTTTTGAACAAGTCTATCGTGACTTGTTTTGGGTTGTGGAACAAGTCTATCAAATTAGCTTTTCAATTTCGTCGCATAGTTTGTTTGCTTGTTTTTCATCTGGGGCTTCCGCGAAAATTCGGATTATCGGCTCAGTATTACTCCCCCGCAACAACACCCACGCATCACCATGATCAATCCGTAAACCATCAAGCCTGTCACACGGCAAACCCGCAAAATTGTCCGCCACCTTGTCAAGTATCCGCGACACCTTCGCAAGCTCAACATTCGCCTTCCTCTTGACTAAATGATATTTGGGCAAGTCATCCGCTATCTCAGATATCCTACTCCCCGACTCCGCCATCTTGTCCAAAATTTGAGCCATGCCGACAAAACTATCACGCACCAAACCAACCTCAGGATCAATCGTCCCACCATTCCCCTCACCACCAAAAACCGCCCCCTTCTCCAACATCAAATCCACCACATTCGCCTCACCAACCGCACTCCGATAAAGCGGCACACCATACCGCTTCGCAATATCCTCATTGACCCGACTCGTCGCACAATTTATAACCACACTGCCCCTCTTGCGGCGAAACGGGATTTTCGCTGCAATGCCATCTGTCGGAGATTCCGTTTTGGTTTTCGCTTGCTTGTCGTTTTGCGATCCGTTTTTCAAAATATGTTCCAGACAAATCGCAACCGTCAACTCCTCCCCAATATACCGCCCACTCTCATCTATCACCGCAACACGATCAGCATCAGGGTCTTGACAAAACGCAATATCAAAATTCCCATTCTTCACAATATCACAAATTCCACGCAAATTTTCTTCCGTCGGCTCTGGCGTGTGCAAAAATTGTCCTGTTGGATTTTCGCCGATTATCGTGACATTGCATTCGAGTTCGTCAAATAACCACGCACCCAGCACCGCACCCGCGCCATGATTCGCGTCAAGCAAGACACGGAATTTTTTTGCGGCAACCGCATCAAGATTTATCGTCCTCGCGATTGCTTTTTGATGATCCGTTGTTGTACTTCGGCAAATTTGACGTTTCCCGATAGACGCGGTATCTACCCAATCAGGTTGCAATTTTTTGTACTGTTGCAAGACAGCCGCACCCGCGTCTTTTGGAATAACCCGCCCCTCCGCCGAGAACAACTTCATACCATTGAACTCAACCGGATTATGCGACGCAGTAATTTGAATACCGCCAACAGCAGACAATTGGCGAATAATAATTCCTGTTGTCGGCGTAGCAGTTATCCCCGCATCATACGTTTCACGCCCAACAGCATTGAGCGACGCATGAATAACATCCGCAAGCATCTCACCCGACGAACGACCATCACGCGTCACAACAATACAACCAGACGGAAGCACCGCCGAAAACGCCAACGCATAACGCATCGCAACCTCAGGCGTAAGCTCACCACCAACAACTCCACGCAAACCCGAAACACTTATTATCAATTCAGACATGAAATCTCTCAAAAAAATATTAAAACGTCCATCGGAATAACTCACAGGAAAATAATGGAAGGTACGGGAAGAATATTAAAATTCCATCACCTTACCTTCACGTGAGCCACTTTATTCAATCACGAAATTCTAATTCGTTCGCAAGATGTTATCAAACGAGCTGAATAATATTCGTAATACATCGGTGAAAATTGGCAACGCGCTAGTGAAACAAACCTTATTTACAAAATTGGTAGCCCGTGTATCTCCAACAAATATAATCTTGTTTAGGTTTGTTTTTTT
>JAISQS010000141.1 GCA_031274045.1 Planctomycetaceae bacterium
GGAGGTGTTGAATTTTCTGTGTTAAACTTTACTGCCCCCGTGCAAGCGGAGCGCAGCACGGGGTAAGGTGTGCGCGAAGAACGAACCCCGTAGGGGTTCAACTCCAACGTGCAATTTTTGGGGCGTTAATCACACGCATTAAGTCATTACTCGTGCGTGCATTAAAATCAATCGGTATAGTTGAACCCCTACGGGGTTCGTATGAGTTTGTACATTGTACCCCCGTGCTGCGCTCCGCTTGCACGGGGTTATCAAAATTCAACACCTCCGGTGTTGTTCCGCTCCAAAACAAACACGCGAATACGTTTATGACTTGTGTGGTATAACGAGGTCGGTTGCCCACCTTACGGTGCCAACATGTTTCACGATCCATTGGGACGAGGGCAAGCCTCGCCCCTACAATCCGAACGTTTTGATTTTGGGCGATAGAAATTCCGATACGTTTTCCGCTCCCGTTGTCGGCTGTCGCCGACGCAACCGCCCGGCGGTCGGTTGCCCACCTTACGTTGCTGACACGTTTTCCGCTCCAACTGTCGGTGCTATATCAAAACGTTTTGCGGGCTAGTTTGGCTGGGTCGTCATTTGGGGTTAGCGGGACAACTCGGTATTTCAACGTATATTTTGTCCCCTTGAGCCGGAACTCGTCGTGGGTCTGCGCACCCCAACTGTCATCTCCGCCAACTCCCATCTGCGCAAAATCAATATTCACGAAAATATTATTGCCCTTTGTCAATTTGTACGGATGATCGTTCTTTGTAAGTTCCTCTTTTGAATATTGCGACGCGCCGAAAGCAATTGTTCCCGCGTCAAGTTTGCCTTTTATCAAACCGCGTTCTTTGATCTCCGCTTCGTTCGGTGTTGAGCAGAACAAGAAGCCGTTGCCGTTTTTATTGCGAAACGCGACCCAACGAACATCGGTTCGATAACCGTTTTCGCCCGGCTCCGTATAATCCGCAACAAACATCTCCTCAACCGTCGTCTTATAACGACCAACAGCAGAACCCTCTTTTCTGTCCCAATAATTTTCGTCAGCACCGCGACCATAATACTCAACTTGATTGTATTCGGCAGGCAACACAATTTGCGTACCAATACGCGGCGGATCAATTAAACCGGCTGGTTTGGCGACATCGAAAATCACAACAACTCCGTCATCCGTTGTGCCGTAATTTAATTGAGCATCAACTTCATTCGGTTTAGTTCGCCAAATGCCATGTCGTTTGGACAAATTGTTACCGCGATCGTTATCCGTCGGCGCACGCCAAAAATCAGGTTGCGGCAACGTACCGAGTATTTTTTCCAACTTCTCTTTGCCCGTTCGCTGATCCAATGTCACTTTTACCTGAGCGGCAGCTTTATTGTGTTCCGTCAACGGAATCTGATCCCACGCGACAACATGCCCCTTCTTCGCCCAACCCGTATCCGCCTTCAACGTGAATTTGAAATTGATAAAATACTCAACTCCCGACTCGTCAAATAACGATTCAAGGAGGAGTTGCGTTGGAGTTGCAAACGGACGAATTGATTTTGTTTCGAGCGGTTTGATTTGTTCCAAATTGCCGATAGCACTTTGAAAAATCACTTTGCCATCGGCGACAATCTCCCACGTTCCGTCAACATAATCAAGCGGCACAAAAAAGTTTTCGTTATAGATCAAAAATTCTTCGCCGTTGCGCCGCACCCAAATATTCTGATACTCTTTTTTGACCTCGTTCAATCCGGGATGCGGTTTTCGATCAGGAGAAACCAAACCGTTACAACAAAAATTTTGATCGCTCGGAACTCCCGCAGGTCCAAAATCACCGCCGAATGCGTAGTAGACAGCGTCTTTATCGTTGCGCTTATTGTTCTGGTTACTGAGAGCAGCATTTGTGAAATCGACATTGACAACCGGTTGATCATCAAGCAAAATTTCTGCCGACGCAATAAGTGCCTGCACGATTCGATTTTTGTAATGTGCGTTTCGACCTATTTCTATAGGCTCCGGCGCGTTGCCGACACTTCCGGTGTACGGCTTCGTTTTCAAAACCTTACCATCAACCGCAATCGCCAACTCCTCACCGTTATAAGTTCCCGTTACAGTATGCCAATTGTTGTACCAATCGTTCGGAACTTGCGCGGTGACTTCTGCCCAGCCGTTTGAGTAAACGTAAAATTGAATCGAATTTTGATCAACTTGTTTGAGACCAAATTGTGTGTCGCCTTTGCCGATAAACGGAGCAGTCGCGCCGCCCGTCGGAAAAACAACAGCTTCAAGTTTCAATTTCTTTGCACCAACATCGAGAGTTGCCGGTTCCGAAATGGTTGCGTAACCTTGCAAAGATTTCTTGCCGTTCTTTTCGAGAATCGTTCCGTTGATTGTTGTTTTCAATTCGTCAGGAAGAATCCAGCGACTCGGTACATCTGTTGTGAGTCCTTGATCAACCCAGTCCCAAATGAAACCGCCTTGCAAGTTCGGATACTTTCGTATCGCATCCCAATATTTGAAAAAATCACCGTTCGAGTTTCCCATCGCGTGAGAATATTCGCACTGGATTAACGGTTTGCTTGGGTTCTTTTCGGCGTACTTAACCGTGTCCCAAACCTTCATGTACATTGGACAACGGATATCAGAGTTTCGACCGCCTTGTTCGTATTGGACGGGTCGCGTCGTGTCGTGTTTTTTGAGCCAATCGTATGTCGCTTCAAAATTTTGACCGTTCCCCGCCTCGTTGCCGAGCGACCAGATAATCACCGACGGATGATTTTTGTCACGCTCGAACATGCGAATTGTCCGGTTGAGATGCGCTTCCTTGAACGCCGGATGTTTCGCCAATGTTTTATCACCATAGCCCATTCCATGCGACTCAATATTCGCTTCATCAATAACGTAAATCCCATAACGATCACAAAGCGAATACCAACGCGGATCGTTCGGATAATGCGAAGTTCGCACCGCGTTGACGTTATTTTGTTTCATGATTTCAATGTCGCTGATCATTGATTCGACGGAGACGGTGTGACCGTTGATCGGATCGTGTTCGTGCCGATCAACGCCCTTAAACAAGATCGGTTTTCCGTTGACTAGTAGTTGTGCGTTTTTGATTTCGACTTTGCGAAAACCGATTTTAGTTGAAATTTTTTGTTCGCCGCAAGTCAGTTCCAAGTTGTACAAGTCCGGCGTTTCGGCAGTCCACAATTTCGGCTTCGGGACATCTACAACAAATTCAATAACGGAATTTTCTTTTGTTGCGTCAGTGGAGTTCTCTATTACTTGGGCGATTGTTTGGTCAAATTTCGCAAGTTTATATGCGATATTGATCTTGTCATTCGTTTCAACATTCAGGAGAATTGAGAGCTTTGCGTTTTCATAATTGTCGTCCAAAGTGGTTGTAATTTTTACGTCGCTGATATGTTTTTTCGGCAAGCTGTACACGAACACGTCGCGAAAAATGCCGGAGAGCCGCCAGAAATCTTGGCATTCGAGCCATGAGCCGTCTGACCATCTGAAGACTTCGACTGCGATTTTGTTTTTGCCGGTTTTGACGTATTTTGTTATGTCAAATTCTACGGCGGTTCGTGAATCTTTGCCCATACCGACTTTTTCGCCGTTGACCCAAACATAGAACATCGATTCGACACCTGCAAAATGCAAGATGATATTTTGTCCGTTGTAATTTTCGGGGATTTCAAAATCGCGGCGATACATTCCGATTGGATTATATTTGAGCGGCAAATTTGGCGGGTTCCAAGGTCTTGCCCAAGGATACGCAGAGTTGACGTAAATCGGATAATCGTTCACGACACCGCCGAGATTTTTCGGTGTGTGTTCTTTGAGTTGACCGATGAAGCGGGGGAGTTGCCAATTCGATGGCACCGGCAGATTGAGCCATTTCGAATCGTCGTAATTGACGTTCGCAAAATCGGCGATTCGTTCCGATGGATTTTGAACGAGTTGGAATTTCCAATCGCCGTTAAGGATAACGCAATCATTCTCGTTGCCGTTATAAAACGGTACAACAGCACTGGATCGCGGCGGCAGATTATTGACTCCGGTCAACTGCGGATTCTCCCAATCATTCAACTTTTGATTGCTCAAATCCTGACCGCTCAGCTCTTGACAAAAAACGCTGAGACCAAACACACACAACACCATCGGCAGAAAAAATAAACGTTTCATTTTTTACAACTTTCATTTTAGAGGGTTTAAACTACGCGTACAAGAAATTTCGCTCTCATTCGCCAACTTACTTACGGCGACAGCCGATTTATAACTGCCGCTTTGCGTTTTTTAATCGGCGAAATTTATAGTACGCTACGTTTGAAAACAAACAAATATACTCTCCACACTTTGTACACTGCGTACAATAGATTTCGTTGACGCAAAAGCATAAAAGCCTACAGACAAAAACGAAACCGCAAGCGCAAAAATGTATAAACAACCAAATCATCTTAACAGAATTGCCAAAAGAAAAAAGATAGACAAACGAAAGAGAGTCAACGTTCGGCGCAGCCGACAATAGCCGCGAAGCGGCGCGGACTGGAACGCGGGCATCCCGCCCGCCTCTGTGCATTAGGAAACCGAATAAGTTTGGAAGGAACGCCAAGACGTGTCGGGCTTTCGCCGGAAATTAACCGGCAACAAAAGTGTTAGAATTGGGCAATGGAGCCTTTTGACAAAAACAAAAAAATTTTTGGTTAATTTCTGGCGAAAGCCTCATGTTAGCTTTGACCATTTTTATTTCTCGCCCCAACGGGGCAATAAGCATTAGCGTAGGGCAACGCCCTACGAACGAC
>JAISQS010000151.1 GCA_031274045.1 Planctomycetaceae bacterium
ACATTCACGGAAAGTATTAATTTGCCCGGTTCGTTGCAGGAACAAGGATACGGGAACGATGTGGACATTCATACAAAATGGACGGTGGAACAAATGGGTCGCACGTGGTACAATGCACCCGAATACGACAAATACCGACAATCAGGGAATATCAAACTCCCCTTCTGGTTGACTCCAAAAAAACATTACGTCGGAGCGGCATGGTATCAGCGCGAAATAAATATCCCGAAACATTGGGCGGACAAAAGCGTTCTGCTCGAACTTGAACGCACGCATTGGGAAACCGCCCTCTTTATAGACGGAAACAGAGTGGGAAACCTCAATTCCCTTTCCACGCCGCACCGTTATGAATTGAAGGGACTGAAATCGGGCAAACACATCTTGACCCTCCGCGTGGACAATCGCGTGCATATTCCGGTAGGAATTGACGCTCACAGCGTTTCCGACCACACGCAAAGCAACTGGAACGGCATTATCGGAAACATTTCCCTCACCGTCAAACCGGCGGTCTATATCAATGATGTACAAATATACCCCGACGTGACTAAACGGCAGGCGGAAGTACGTGTTGTCCTTAGCGGAAAAGGCAAAGTCGGCGACAGTCTCTCCCTGCAATTGGAAACAATAACGGGAGAACCGGTAGGAAAGCCTGTTTCTGTTGACATCGGCGCGGAAACTTCGTTTATTCTCAATCTCACCGCAAGCGAAGACATCGCTCTTTGGTCGGAATATCATCCGAATCTTTACCGTTTGAAAACCGTTCTGCGGACAGGCGACGAGACAGACGTTCGCCAAACCACGTTCGGTTTCCGCGAATTTAAACGAGAAGGCACACGCTTTCACATCAACGGACAACCGACCTTTCTGCGCGGCACGCTGGAATGTTGCATCTTCCCGCTGACGGGTTATCCCGCTATGGATAAATCGTACTGGGAAAAGATATACGGCACGTGTAAGGCGTTCGGGCTGAATCACGTCCGGTTTCATTCGTGGTGTCCGCCCGAAGCCGCTTTTGCCGTAGCCGACAGCATGGGCATCTATCTACAAATCGAATGCGCCGCATGGGCAACAGTAGGCAACGGCAGTCCTCTTGACCAGTGGATACGCGACGAAAGCGACCGTATCCTGAAAGAATACGGCAATCATCCCTCTTTCTGTATGTTGACTTACGGTAACGAACCGAGCGGGAAGAATCAGGGCGCATATTTGTCGTCGCTGGTGGAATACTGGAAAACGAAAGACCGGCGCAGGGTCTATTCGAGCGCGGCAGGGTGGCCCTATATCAAAAATGCTGATTATTGGAGTACGCCCGACCCGCGAGGTCAGGCTTGGAACGCCGGTGGTGCCACCGTCCTCAACACGCAGAAACCCTGTACCGACTACGACTGGCGAAAACGTATACGTAACGACATGCCGACAGTCAGCCACGAGATTGGACAATGGTGTGTCTATCCGAATTTTAAAGAAATAGACAAATATACCGGCGTATTGAAAGCCAGAAATTTTGAAATCTTTCGGGAGACGCTCGAAGCGGCGCATTTGGGCGATTTGAGCGACGAATTTCTTTTCGCTTCAGGCAAATTACAGACTCTTTGCTATAAAGCCGAAATCGAAGCCGCCCTGCGCACGCCGAAATTCGCAGGCTTCCAACTGTTGGGTTTGCACGATTTTCCCGGACAAGGCGTTGCGCTTGTCGGCGTTCTCGACCCGTTTTGGGATACGAAAGGCTACGTGACAGGCGAAGAATACAGCCGTTTTTGCAATCAGACCGTTCCTCTTGTCCGTTTCCAAAAACTGATATGGCAGAACGATGAAACGCTGAAAGCATCCGTCGAGATCGCCCATTTCGGCGAACAACCGCTCACCAACACCAAAATCCTCTGGAACATCACCGACAGCGAAGGCGGACAAATTGCCGCCGGAACTTTCTTCAAAGAAACAATTCCTTTGGACAACTGCACGGAAGCGGGAGTCATTGAATTTCCGCTTCGAAGTATCGGCAAAGCCAAACAACTCGCGGTTTCGCTTTCCGTGTCGGGTACGCCGTTTCGGAATCAGTGGAACATCTGGGTTTATCCGTCACAAAAAGCAACAATCGCATCACAGCCGTTTATCGCCTCAAAATGGAATGAAAATGTTATCAGCCATCTGAACTCAGGCGAATCCGTCTTGCTCACTTTGCCGAAAGGGAGTGTACGTCCCGAAGCGGGCGGCAATATTGCTGTCGGTTTTTCCCCTATCTTTTGGAGTACGGCGTTGTTTCCCAATCATGCGTCTCAGACTCTTGGTGTATATTGTGACCCTAAGCATCCGGCATTGGCATCGTTTCCCAATGAAGGATTCAGCGATTACCAGTGGTGGGATATTGTTACGAATTGTAACGCTATCAATATGAAAGATTTTCCAGCGGATTTCCGCCCGATTATTCACTTGATTGACGACTGGTTCAAGAACCGCAAACTGGGAATCCTGTTTGAGGCGAAAGTCGGCAAGGGAAAACTGATGGTTTGCAGTGCCGATTTGCAAACAAACCTTGCGAATCGCCCCGCCGCCGCCCAGTTCCGCCAAAGTCTGCTGGAATACATGGCATCCGATAAATTCAACCCAAATAAAGAAATTGATCCAAAGATAATCGGAAATCTGCTCATCAATAAATAATGGATGATTTGTTTTATTGGTCGCTGAATTGAACGAATTTTCAAATCATGCGGATTTTTTTATCGCCGAAGACTAGTATCAAAAGAAGTACACCATGACCTCGTTATACCACAAAAGTCCGCCGCGAAGCGGCAACGGACTGGAACGCGGGCGTCCCGCCCGCCTCTGTGCATAATAGAACCGAACAAGTTTGAACTGAACACCAAAACGGTTTGGCAAATGTAAGGTGGGCAACCGACTGCCAGGCGGTTGCGTCGGCGTACTCGCCGACAGTGGGATCGCCAAGATGCACCGGAAAAACCAATCCGCCCTACGTTTTGGGCGTTTTGGTTTTACCGATGCGTGTTCCGCCCCCACTGTTTTCGTCTTGCTCCGCTCGCCGAAATAGGGGGGCGGGACACGTGTTGATATTCCAAACCGTTCCCGTTGGCGTAGCCAACAATAGCCGCGAAGCGGCGAAGGACTGGAACGCGGGCGTCCCGCCCGCCTCTGTGCATTAGGAAACCGAACGAGTTTGGAAGGAACGCCAAGACGTGTTGGAGGACGTAAGGTGGGTAACCGACCGCCGGGCGGTTACGTCGGCGTACTCGCCGACAGCTGGATCGCCAAAACGCATCGGCAAAACCAACACGCCCTACGTTTGGGGTGTTTTGGTTTTATCGATGCGTGTTCCGCTCCCACTGTTTTCGTCTTGCTTCGCTCGCCGAAAACGCAACCGCCCAGCGGTCGGTTGCCCACCTTACGTTGCCAACACGTTTTGATAAACCAACGTGTTTCACGCCCCTTTGGGGACGAGGGCAAGCCTCGCCCCTACAATATTTGACGTTTTGGTATATCAACACGTTTCACGTTCCTGTTGTCGGCTGCGCCGGCAATTTTTTTGCGCTCTGGTTTTAGGTTATGCGAATTCTTGTATAATTTGTCGCGGTTGGGTTCTGTTTATTTTTTTGTTGTGTGTTTTGTGGGGAGTTCTTGTTGTTTGTCAATCGCAAGTAATTTGAAAAGTCATGGCACGATTTCAATATAAAGTTAAAGTTGGTGATACGATTAAATCCGGAGTTCTTTCTGCGGAGTCGTTGCATTTAGCTTCGGTTGAGTTGTTGAAGCAGGGCGGGGTGATACTTAGTCTTCGTGCTGCGCCGGCTGGTGAGGTTGGAGTTTATGAACGCGGCAATTTTCAGATTTTTTGCGAGCGTGTTCTTATTTTTAACAGCCAAATAGAACTTTGTCTGCGTCAACTTGCGTCTTTGTTGCGTGCGGGTGTTCCGATTCTTGACGCGCTTCAGGCAGTCGGCGAGCAAGCTCCGCCGTTGTTGCGTAAAGTTTATATTCGTCTCACCGAAAAGGTAAAACGCGGCTACTCAATGAAACGTTCTTTGCAAGAAGAAGCACCATGTTTTGGCGAAATAACAATCGGTCTCGTCGGAGTTGGTGAGGCGAATGGTACGTTGGATGAAATGTTTCGTTATTCGGCGGATTTGATGGAACGCGGACGGCGGGTTCGCGCCCAAATCGTACAAGCATTTTCATATCCCGCAATCGTTATGATCGCAGCGTTCGGTGTCGCGTATTTTCTCGTCGTACATGTCTTGCCAAAAATAATTACATTTATCTCAAAACAAGCGAAAACTGTTGAGTTGCCTTTGCCGACAAAAATATTGCTGGTGACCAATGACTTTATTTGGGCTTATGGTTTTTACATTATGGCGGTGCCGATATGTCTTGTTGCCGCGTTTATATTGGCACGGCGAAATCCGGCTATTTGCGAAAGAATTGATTACTTTTGCCTGTTCATTCCACTAATCGGAAAAGCATACCGCGAACACTCAAACACAATGTGGTGCCGAACTCTGGGGGCATTGCTCAAAAGCGGTGTCGGCTTATTGTCGGCAATAGAACTAGTCAAAGGCGTAATGGCAAATAAACATTACGCACTACAACTACACAAAATCCACAACATGGTAAAACAAGGAGACGCTATCAGCAAAGGAATCACAAACACAACATTGGCTAAACTATGCCCAATGGCTCTGTCAATGATAGCCGTAAGCGAAAAAAGCGGCAGCCTAGACACATCACTACTACACGTCGCCGACTACTGCGAAGAACAACTAACAAGACGCGTCGCAATGCTAGGAAAATTCATCGAACCGGCAATTTTTATCTTCATCGGAGGAATAGTAGGATTCATCTACTTCGCCTTCTTCCTAGCAATGTTAGCCGCAACACGAAGCGCAATATAAAATAATTCACAGGAAGATAAAGTAGACAACCAACCAGCAGGCTTTCTCGGTGAATAGCGTCGCCAGTAAATCATTATCGCTCACCAACAACTGGAGCGGGAAACGTGTTGATATTCCAAACTGTCATCCATCGGCGTAGCCGACAATTGCCGCGCAGCGGCGCGGCGAACTTACGTGGGCAAGCCCCTCGTTATACCACACAAGTTTTTTTGAGAATACAAAACATACGAAAAATACAAAATAAACGAAAAGAGTTGATGGTAAAATTTCGTTTGTTTCGCATATTTTGTTTATTCCGTATTCTCTAAAAAATAAGATATCGAAAGATGTGTGGTACAGCAGGGGGGCAAGCCCCCTTCGCCAATGTTGTTTTGTCAGAAAAAATAAGGTTGATTAGAGCGGATATTTCGCTGATATATTACACAGGAATTAACCCAAATGAATACAAACGATAAACCACAACAAAATCACGTTCACAATAAACGTACAATTAGTTTTGGAAGGCGATTACTATATTATTTTGCAAGATTACCAGTCTGGC
>JAISQS010000170.1 GCA_031274045.1 Planctomycetaceae bacterium
GGGTTGCATTCCTACGGAATGCGAAGACTCGGCTGGGACTTCATTTTCTACCGAGCGATACATTCCTATCGGAATGTAATAACGCGAAAACATAAAACGGATTGGAAATAATAAGGTAATAAGGTTGAATTTTTTATTGTCAATGGCTACTAAGGTTGTTTTGTTTAGGAAAAATCAGGTAAAAATAAGGTTGAGTTAAAAACGATATTTCACTGATATATTACAAGTTCGCTGATTTGACTACGGCTGTATTCAATTTTCTTCGACAACATTTACGCTCTCATGTCAATAAAATTCCTGATTGTTTCGGATTCTGTGGGACGTTTACGTATTCTGAAGAAAAACAAGTTGTACAAATTTTCACGATGACTTTTAGAAAAGAAATCTCAAATGTAAAAATTATATTACAACACGCATAAATCGTGTCGCGTCGCAACTACGACCAACGCGCGGCTATGCTATCATAATTTAACATCGTGTAAAGAGGGAAAGTTTTGTCTTGCCAAAAACGTCAACACTACTTCAGCAAACACATCACCACGAACGACACCAATAACAGAAACGCAAACATTTTATCCGCATCTCCGCGTACAAAAAACAATGAAAAAACCGAAAAATAAAGAATTACTTTCAACTTTAGGTTGATGAAACGATAATCACGATGTTACATAACATAAAGTATCTTTTTGAGACACACAAAAGAAAAACAAAATACCACCAAAAAATAATTACAGTGAAATATTACCATTTTTTATCCTTCAACAATTTTAATTTCGTCTTCTGTTAATCCGTATAATTCGTACACTAATTCATCGATTTTGCGATCAATCTCTTCTATTTGTTTTGTGATATTGTTGCATTTTGTTTTGACATCGTTAAAAAATTCTTTCCATTCATGTTGTTTTTTTAGTGAGATAATTATTTTTTGTTTTTTTAATTCTAACAATAGTCGTTTGAAATCCCATTGGTCGAATGTCATGAGTCTTTTCGTTATTTTTATTTTATCAAAGTTGTCTGTCAAACTGTTTAAAAAATATTGCCGCGTTGATTGAATGTTTGCGTGTAACGATTGCATTTTGTCGGCGAGCGTGATAAAAGGTTGTTTTTGCAGTGTGTCACACATTGGCAACATCGATAATTCATTGACTCCGAGATTACAATAACCACCTGACATTGCTATTGAACCAAACGAATTGGAAAACCAAAACGAGATGAGTTGACTGTTCAAAATGGTAAGTACAAATTTTAATTTTTTCTCGTTCCCTTGAATTATTGTTGTCGATTTTCCGGCGATGTATTCGCCTTTGTCAAAAAATGCTTCGGGGCGTAACGACATTCCCGCAACAATAATTTTTGGCGACGCGGATTGATTTAATCGTGTTGCGTTTATTTTTTTAATGTCATCGTCAAAAATAATCGGCGCGTTGTATTTGTCCTTAATGTACTGCGTTTGATAGTGATTCCACAAACTTACGTATCGGTCAATTGTTCCTGTATTCACAAGCCGTTTATATTTTTTGTTCTGATTATCATGCTCAACAATTTTTTCTTTCAATAAATATGCTTCGGCAACAGTTGCTCCGCCAAATAGATCGGGCAGATATTGTTTCAATGTAGTAAAACCATTAAGTTTTTTGAGTAACGACGCGGTAGAATGCGCAACGAAAAACCTGTCCCAATATTTTTCGTTCTTTAAAATTTTTGAATTGATCGTATTAACATAAGCGATTATCTCCGGCGTTTGCATTCGGATTATTTTTACATCGCCGCAAGCATTGCTATTTTCAAGAACAAATACGCAAGGATAAACATCAGCACTCTCAAAAACTTTTACTTTGGAATAATCGGCAATACTCATCAGATTTTTATCCGCCAACAGAAGCCGGGCATCGACCGAATATTTTGAAGCGAAAAGTTTATTCGGGACAATCATTGATACCATTCCGTAATCGCGAACGAGTTGGGTTGCTCTTTCAATAAATATGACAAATAAATCCCAGTTGCCGGTTGCAACAGAATAAAGATTGGACAAGGCTTGCCGTTCCAGCGGCTTGAATTTTGTCATTGTTTCCGAATCAACATACGGCGGATTTCCGATCACGACATCGAATCCGCCTTTCTTAAAAACGTGCGGAAATTCTTTGTGCCAATCGAATGCTTTTTCGGGATCAATTTTCGGATCGGAAATTAACGAGTTGCCGCATTTGATATTTTCGTCAAGAAAATTAAGGCGATGATTTGGTTTTGCCGAATGAAGCCATAGAGCCAATTTTGTAATTTCAATACTTTCCTCATTTATGTCTACTCCAAAAAGATTCTTTTCCAAGATTACATTACTCATATCAAGATGACCAACGCGAGTACCTTGTATCTTCGATTCAGCTTTGCCAATAAAATGATGTTCTCGCAACAAGAAATCAAACGCTTCCTTGAGAAACGCGCCGCTACCGCAAGCCGGATCACAAATCGTCAACGTTAAAAGCCAATTACGATATTCTTGAAATTTTTCCAAGATTAACGATTTTGACTCGTCAGTAATTCCAATCTCCGCCTTTTTATCGTTGCATAATTTACCGAGCGTATTTTCAACAATGTACGAAGTAATCTGTTGCTCCGTGTTAAAAATCCCGTCACGTTTACGTTTCTCTTTGGTATTTAGTGACGCGGGAATTTCGTTGTTGATGGCAATTTTAATTTTCTCTGTGCTTGGCTCAAAACGTGTTTTGTAAATTGTGTGTTGTCTCATTTTTTTACCCTTCCACTATTTTAATTTCGTCTTCTGTTAATCCGTATAATTCGTACACTAATTCATTGATTTTGCGATCTGCCTCTTCAATTTGTTTTGTGATATTATGACATTTTGTTTTGGAAATGTTAAAAAATTCTTCCCATTCATTTTGATTACGAAGCGGGATTTTAATTTTTTGTTTTAATAATTCTGCTAAAAGTTCTTTGTATTGTAATCGATCAAAATGTGCTAATGTTTTGGTGATTTTAATATTCGTCAAGTTGTCTGTTAAACGTTTCAAAAAATCTTGTTGTCCCGATTGCGCGTCGGCATAAAGCGAGAGCATCTTATTGGCAAGTGCGATGAGCGGCTTTTGTTTTTGTTTGTTACAAACCGGAATCGGGAATAACGCCAATTCTTTTACCTTGAATTGCGGAAAAAGTTCACGTTGGAATTTATCAAACCTATTGATAAACCAAAAACTGATCAGACGTGAATTGAGAATACTCAAAAGATAAAACGGATCAACTTGAAAATCAAGAATAATCATACTGTTAATATCGCTCAAAAATAATTTGTTTGTATAAACAGCATTTATACAATGTGGATAAGTACTCGGAATCTGTCTAACCAAAATGCGCGGTGAAGCAAAAAAACGAGCTTGACGTGGGGCAGCTAGGTTTTCACCATATCGTAACCACTGACCATTCCACGACAATAAATAACGACAAACATCTTTACCCAAGAGATATTGTTGATAATTTTTGTCATTCTGTTTGTTCGCATGATAAACTCTTTTTTCTTTCATTTCATCCGTTTGTACAGGTATTCCTTTTCCTGTTTCATAAGCTTTTAGTCCTGCTTTGATGAGACATAATTCTCCCAATGTTTGGCAATGTTTTTCGATTTTCTCCATGAGGTTTGCGACTTCCGGTTTTTTTGCCATTGTTATGTTGATGATATATTGATCATGTGCAAAAGTTTTCGCCGGAAATGTTCCAATTATCGTCAATTTTTCGTTATTCATTTCGCCCAACGATATTTCATTAGAATCTGTTTTTGTAAAAGTAATCATACAGCTATCCACATTGGCATCTTCAAAAACACTACCGAAAATATTGACAACACCAAGATTGCCCACCGTTTCCAATAAAAATTTTCGGAATGACTGGAAGGTATCAATCGTCAGGCAATTGTTCGGCACGATGAAACCAAACCTGCTCTTCTCATGCAAAAGGTGATGATAGGCTAAATCAACAAACAACGAATACGTGTTCAACTGATAATAAGCCAAAGGATAACGGGAATAATAATATTCCTTTTTCTGTTCCGAAAATTTGCCGCCTCTTGCAAAAACATACGGCGGATTTCCGATCACGACATCGAATCCGCCCTTCTCGAAAACGTGCGGAAATTCTTTGTGCCAGTCGAACGCTTTTTCGGGATCGATTTTCGGATCGGAAATTAACGAGTTGCCGCATTTGATATTTTCGTCAAGAAAATTAAGGCGATGATTTGGTTTTGCAGAATGAAGCCACAGAGCCAATTTTGTAATTTCAATACTCTCCTCGTTTATGTCAACTCCAAAAAGATTGTTGTTCAAAATCTCATTGGTCACATCAAGAGGATCAACAGGAAGTCCTTGAATCTTTGCTTCTATCTCGTCAATGAAGTGATGTTCGCGCAACAAAAAGTCAAACGCTTCGTTGAGAAATGCCCCGCTGCCGCAAGCCGGATCACAAATCGTCACCTTAAATAACCAACTGCGGTATTCCTCCAATTTTTCAAGTAACGGATTTTTTGTTTCCTTCTTACTTCTCTTCGTTCCTTTGACCAAACCGAGCGGCGAACGCTCCATGACTTCAACAGCAATATCCTCCGGTGTGAGAGGTTGATCTAAACCGAGTTCCGATTTTTTTTCGTTACATATTTTCCCAAGCGTATTCTCGACAATGTACGATGTAATGTAACCCGGCGTATAAAAAATACCGTCTTTTTTACGCTTGTTTTCTTGCGATAATTCGTAACCGTTCAAACCGGACAACTCATTTTTTTTCTTCTCAATTTCAGACAACGAATGCTCAAAAATATGACCGAGAATATTAACATCAACCTCGTTCCTGTAACTATAATCGCTCAAATACCGCAAACGATTTAGCAGCACTTTGTCGCTGATGATTAAATTGTCCAACTCATCATCCGCCCTGAATAATCCGCCGTTGTAACCAAAAATTTTATGCTTCTTTGATTTCGATCCGGTGTCCAAATAAGCAAAATACTTTCTCCAATAACTATAAAGCGAACGATACTCATCCAAGTCACAAAAAGTTTCCCATTCTTTGATAACATTTTTTACTAAATTGGCTTCCAACAATCCATGATCTTCCGCAACCAATATAAAAACAAATCGATCCAGTATTTTTTGTGCATGTTGAAAAAGTGACAGTTTGTTGACTTTGGGATTGTTGTCAATCAGATCAGAAAAAAGAGCGTCTTTGAACTGTTTGTAGAGAGCGTAAAAATCTTTGTTGATTTGATCCTCACGGCTCAAAGATTCTTTTTTGAGTTGTGAAGGAAGATCGGATTTGATATTGTCAAAAGCAAGGCAAATCCAAAGAAGCGTAAATTGTTCTTTTGTGAGGGTAAAAAGATTCCACTCAATCGGATCAATCGCATTGTCAATATAAAATCGTAACTTTTCAAAATTCGAGATAATAACATATTTTGCATTCGGCTGATTATTTTTGTAACCAAACGCCTGCGCCTCAACTGTTTTCAGATTAGTTGTCCGCATATCTTTCAATTCAATAACCGCCCGAACCTCGCCATCAATCATAACAGCACCATCCGCCTTTTTAGAATTAGCAACATTTTTCTTTTCCGTAATAAGATTGTATTCGGGATCAGGAAAAAGTTTATAATCCAAGACATTGACAAAAAGTTCACGCAAGAAACCTTCTTGAAATTGTTCTTCTTTACATTGCCGAAGAAAATTTTGTTGTTTTACGTTGTGAAAATACAGAGCATACCGCTCGTAAGCCAAACGAATCGCTTCGGCTTGCGACTCAATATACTTTTGAATAATCGCGTGTTGGAACATTTTTTACCTTTCAATTATTTTAATTTCGTCTTCTGTTAATCCGTATAATTCGTACACTAATTCATTGATTTTGCGATCAATCTCTTCTATTTGTTTTGTGATATTGTTGCATTTTGTTTTGGAATCGTTAAAAAATTCTTCCCATTCATTTTGATTGCGAAGTGGGATTTTGATTTTTTGTTTCAATAATTCTGCTAAAAATTCTTTGTATTGTAAACGATCAAAGTGTTCCAATATTTTGGTGATTTTAATATTCGTCAAATTGTCTGTTAAACGTCTCAAAAATTCATGTTGTTGCGTTTGAGCATTGGCGTGTAGTGATGACATTTCATTTGCGAGAGCAATGAGCGGTTTTTGTTTTTTTTGAGTAATATTTTTAATTGGTATTCGGTTGAAAAGATATGTTTGTATTTCGGGAAAAAGATCAATTTTTTTTGTGGAAAATTTATGTTGATAATAAAACGAGCCTAACTTTGAATTGAGGATTGCAAGAACAAACGGCGGCTGAAATTCTTTGTGCAGTATAATGCCGTAAATGTTTTTTGTGAAAGCATATCTTTTGTCTGAATTTATATCGAAACCAGAGTTGTTCATGTGTATTGGATTCAGTGTTGCAGTCAATGTTGCCGCGACTCTGCGGAGGTAGAGATCGGATTCAACAAATGTCTGTTGGAGCCGCGCGTATTCGGGATGTTTTGCGTCGATGAACTTGTTCAAAAAATTGATGGAATAACGGCTAACATCTGCACCGATCAGACATGGAATATTGCCGCATTCTAAATCATTTTTGCCAATTTCCATTCCTCGTTTAGAAATGGAAATATCGCCCAAAAAAACAGCATCGTTCTCCATCTTGTCAAGAATAAAAATTATAGGCTTCGTCAATGTTGTAATGATTTCGTTGTCGGGTTGGCGTAGACATTGGCTTTTTGATATTTCGTTACAAAAAATGAATTTATCATTTTCCGTTTTGGAGATTTTAATATTGTCATGCTTGGAAGCCGTTTTGCGGATAATCAAAATTGCGTTTTCCGTATTGGCTTCTTTGAACGGCGACGTTTCAACCAGATGAGATAAATTGACCTCTTGTAAAATAAATTTACGAAACGCTGCACTTTCGCGATTTACCAAACAAAAACGCGGAACAATAAAACCAAACATCCCATCATCGCGTAATAATTGTTTTTGTAAGACACGCTCAAAAAACATTAGATATAAATCTGTATGCCATTTGTATAACGCCGCATAAAATGAACTTTTATCTTGTCGTACATAAGGCGGATTTCCAATTACGACATCGAATCCGCCTTTCTTAAAAACGTGCGGAAATTCTTTGTGCCAATCGAATGCTTTTTCGGGATCAATTTTCGGATCGGAAATCAAGGAGTTACCGCATTTGATATTTTCGTCAAGAAAATTTAACTTGCGATTTGGTTTTGCCGTGCGCAACCATAACGCTAATTTTGTTATCTCAACACTCTCCTCATTTATGTCAACACCAAAGAGATTGTTTGTCAAAATTTCGTTACACAAATCAAGATGATCAACTGGAACGTCTTGAATCTTTGCTTCAATTTCGTCAACGAAATGATGTTCGCGCAACAAAAAGTCAAACGCTTCCTTAAGAAACGCCCCGCTACCGCAAGCAGGATCACAAATCGTCAACGTTAAAAGCCAATGACGATATTCGAGAACTTTTTCCAA